>JABZYJ010000076.1 GCA_015265235.1 Selenomonas sp.
CAGATGATAGGAGATCCCGCCGTCCCCATGCAGAATGCGCCACAGCCAGCGCCCATACTGTACGTAGGGCGGCTGATCGAGCCCGAGATAGCTGTGCAGTGCTGCGACCTCCTCGGCAGACGGCATCCCCGTGCCCGCCGCCTCGAGCATGATCTCCGCCGGATCCCCCGGCGAGAGCTGCGCGAGGACAAAGGCGAGGAGACTGATGCCGAGGAGCACAGGCACTGCGCGGAGAAGACGACGTACGATATAGTGCCGAACAGCATTCATTTCCACGCCACCTCCGCCAATGATACGCCATAGCGCAGCGCACGGTACCCCGTCAGGCGCGCTGCATTGTAGACCACAATATTTTCATCAAAGTAGAGCGGGACGAGCGGCTGCTCTTCCACACTGATCGCCTGGATGCGATCGAACATGGCCCGCCGTTTCCCCTCGTCCGGCTCCGTATTGAGCTTGATTAGGAGATCGTCGATCTCCGGGTTGTCATAGCCGAGGGAGAGAGCCCTATTGCGCGTTCCCTTGGGCGAGAAAAATCCATCGAACACATAGAGCGGGTCGCCGCTCGGCAGTCCCTGCTGAGAGCGCGCAATGTCGTAGTCCCCGCGCCGCATCACCGCCGTCATCATCGGCGACTCGAGCGCCGCGATCCGCACATCGAGCCCGAGATCCGCGAGCCAGTAGGCGATCAGCTCCGCCTCGCCCTTGGCGATCGGATCCGCGCCGTTCACGCAGTAGACGATCTCCCGCCGCTCATCGCCGAGCACCTCGTGCGCGAGCCGCTTTGCCTCCGCGACATCCTGCTCCACGGGGAACTCTTTGTAAAAGGGACTCGATATGCTCAGGAGATTCACCGTCGGCGTCGCGTAGCCGAGGTAGAGCGCCGCGACGAGCAGGCGGCGGTCGAGCAGGAGACTCACCGCACGCCGCATCCGCACATCGTCAAACGGAGGGCGCGTCCCGTTCATTGCGAGATAGCGCACCATGATGGAGCGGCTCGTCGAGACAGCGAACCGCTCATCCTGCGCCAGCTCATCAGCAAGCACGGGCGGCATCGCATTGAGATCGAGTACGCCCATGATCTCCTCCGCCTTCAGCGCGGCGAATCGGACATCGGGACTCGGGATACTGCGCACCATGATGCGGTGCGCACGCGCCTTCGCCCCGTAGTAGTCCTCGTTGCGCTCCAGGAGGACGTACTGATCCTTCACGTTTTCGATGATACGGAACGGCCCTGTCCCAATCGCCGCACCCGAGAAATTTCCATCGTCCGCAAGGCAGGACGGCGCATAGATCGGGCTGCCGAAATTCATCATATTGTAGAGCTGATTGATGTTCGGCTGCGAGAACGTCATGCGCACCGTCAAATCATCGACGGCCTCTGCGCGCACGAGATTCGGATAGTAGTTCTTTCGGCTGCGTGAGTAAAACGCCGTACTGCGCGGCTCCTTCGCCATCCAGTCGAGATTCGCGACAACCACCTGCGCCGTCAATGGCGTTCCATCGTGAAAACGCACCCTCGGACGCAGGTGAAATACCCAGACGCGCCCCTCATCCAGCATCTCCCACGATGCTGCGAGGCACGGCGCCGGAGCGCCCGTCTCCTCGTCCGCCGTGATGAGCGGCTCCCAGACCCCCAGAATCTTGCTGCAGTAGTAGCCGTCATTTTCGCCTGGGGCGAGCTGACGATAGGCGGCGAGCACGATGGTATCATCGTCCGCCGCAGCGGCAGAGGGCGATCTCTGCTCTCCCCCCTGCCCGCAGCCTGCCGTGACGGCGAGGAGCATGAGCAGGAACAGGACACGCAAAAAGCGCATAAAACAGCCTCCTCGTTTCGGCGTGAGAAAAAGAGCAGAAACTTCTTCTGCCCTTCCTGTTTCTCTTCTTTTTTAGAGATCCATCGACATGGTGAGTGCGAGCGTGCGCGGCGTTGAGAGATAGAGGCTCTTCAAGGAGCGCGACGCCATCCAGTACTCCTTGTTCAGCGCATTGTAGAGCGTCAGGCCGAACGTCGTCGGCACAGAGCCCATTTTCGTCTTATAGGTCATACCGAGGTCAAGCACGACGTTCGACGGTACTTTGAATTTCTCATCATACGTCCATGCGCTGCCCGCATAAGTAATGCGTCCAAATGCGCTGAATTTCTCATCCGCCGCATAGCGCGCCATGAGCGTGCCGTTCCAGTTTGGCTGGCCGTCAAGAGTCATGCCATCATGCGCGCCGCCCTTGGTCTTCTCGGAGGTTGCACGCAGATAGGAAAGTCCTGCGGCAAGTGTCCACTTGGGCGCGACCTTTCCTGTCACACCGAGTTCCACGCCGCGATGGCGCTCCTCGCCATCCTGCACGAGATACTTATCCGTACCGCGCATGACATCGATATTATTCGCCTGCGTGATGTCAAAGAGTGCGAGCGAGTAAAGCACGCCCTTATTTGCGTACTTTACGCCGATCTCGTTCTGCTTCGTCTTTGCGGGAGGAAGAATCTCTCCCCGATTCTTATAGGAACTGCCGACAGCAGCGCCAACGTCAAAATACTCCGCATGGCTGCCGTAGACGGAGATGTCCTTTGTCGGGTGATAGGTCAATGCAAACGTCGGCGTTGTCGCAGAGGAATCGACGCTGCTCGTCACGCGCCCCGTGTTCAGATTGTACGCCTTTACATTCGCCGAATGATGGTGCACGCCGAGCAGGACATCCCATTTCTTGATACTGATTTCATCGACAAGAGAGATGCCCTTGATCGAGGTCTTGTTGTTCATCGCCTCCTCGTATGCTGTCGTCGCCGCAGCCGTCTGGTGCATGACGCCCGTATAGATATTTCCTGTCCCGAGGCCATATACGGCGCCGCCATTTTTTGCTGCCTCACGTGCACGCCATGTACGATCGACCGCAAGGGTCAGATCGTGTTCTGCCGCCCCGGTACGCAGTTTCCCGTTGACTCCCATCTGGATATAGCTCGCACGCTGCGGGGTCGTCGTCGTCTGCTCCTGCAGGTCAAAATCGCCCGCATCATTTTTGATGACGAGTGCACTATATTTATACATGACATTCTTGTTCAGCTTGTTCTTGAGATACCCGGCGTTGATGAACCCCTTCCAATCCTTTGAGAACTTCTGCTCATGATTGAGGATCATCATCCAGCCGTAGGACTCCTTGTCCAAGCCGTCAAACGCATAGTTGCGCGATGCCTTTGGCACACGCGGCAGGCGCGTAACGCCGGAACCAATCTGGAACCAGCGCTGCCCGCCGATCACACGGTTCTGACGATAGCCCGCAAAGAAATTCGTCTTGCTCTTTGCGTCAGCATGATCGAGATTGATGTAGATGCTCGACGCCTTGACCTTCTGCCCGTCGACGGCGGTCTCACCGTCCACCTTCTCCGCCATGAGACGCGCGCCCCAGTCACGGTTCCGACCAAATCTGCGGGAAAGATCAAAATATGCCCCGCCCATGCTCTGCCCGCCATGGGTCAGCGTCAGGCGCGTGATGTCCTTGCTCCCCGCGCGTTTCGTCGTAACGTTCACGATGCCGCCAGCCGCTGAGGACTCATACTGCGTTCCTGTTCCCGAAAGGCCGCTGTTCGGCCCGGAGACGACATCCGCCTTCTCAACGACATACAGGGGCGCGTTGAACTGCGTGAACATCCCCGGCACACCATTGACATACATGCTCGTCCCGTTCGCGCGGAATCCACGGTGCTGGAAGTCATTGTGCAGAACGCTGCCCGTCGCGCGGATCGACGGCGAAATGCTGAGCACGCTGTCGAGCGGCTGTGTCGGATCACCGAAAGCCTCGATCGTCTGGCTCGTAATATTCGTCGTCGTGAACGGCACGTCCATCGTGTCCTTCGACCCGAGGAAGCCGACCGAGCCGCGCCGCGTGACGAATGTCCCCTTCCCATCCTGACGCGCCGCCGTTACGACGGTCTCGCCGAGGTTCGCCTGATCCATCTCCGCGTCCGCCGCGCTCTCCTGCGCCGCCGCCGGCACCGTCCATGCTGCGCCCAGTGCCGCCAGTGCGACCGCAAGTGCCAAATTCCGTTTTGTCATTGCTGTTCCTCCATACCATACACATACATCCGCTGTACGCCCGCAAAAAAGCCGTCCCGGAGGGGGCGGCTGCATTTTCACACGAAAAAAGCCTGCCGTCCTGTCCATCGCAGGATGCAGTGGCGCGCACCAAGGGCGCACCGGCGTACGAGATTCGGTAGGTCTTCCGGCTCTGCTTCATCGTTGCCCTGCCTTCCCGGTTTCCCAGTGACATCATAGGGCATTCTCAGCATTACGGCGGCGGGACCGCATCGGCATTGCACCGATTTCCCTGTTACGCCCCGAGGGGCACCGAACCTGCTTATTTATATTTGCTATCGTAGTATACCGTAGGTATATCGCAGTGTCAATTCCTTTTTACGGGTTTCATTCGCGTACGCCGCGATCCCGTCCAGCCTCGTCAGGTGCATGGTTCAGCGTTCGATCTGCTGCGGATTCATTCGCACAAGCACAGGCTTTTCACGCTTTTCGCAATATGATATAATGAGAATCAAATTATATGATGAATCGCTGAACAGGAGGGTACTGCATGGCTGACCGCATTATTGCGCAGGCGGATCTTTCCGGGATACGGAACTGTCTGCGGGAGCTCGGTGAGTACATCGACACAACCAATTCCAACGTCATCACCGTCGGCAAGAATGTCGACGCGCTGCAGCAGGATCTCGATGCGCTGACGGCGGACTTCCACGATTTCGTGCAGGCGCACCGTCTCTCCGCGCGTGCCCAGCTCGCGGAGACCCGTCTCGTCAAGCTGCGGCAGGAGCTCGAGCAAAAGTACGGACACTACGCCGAGATCCGCCGCACGACGAAGGGCATCCTGCAGGCGAACGATCTCGCCATCGTGCGGCAGGAGACGGTGCGCGCGGCAGGCGAGGAGCTGATGCTGCGTGCGCCCGAGTACTGGCTCGCACCCGCGCTCGTCGCCCTCTCCGCCTGGATCAGCGACCACGAGGAGATCGCCGTGCGCGCGCTCCGCGAGGCACTGCGCCGTGACGAGGAGAAGACGGCGCTCTTCTTTGCCCTCGTCTGCCGCCGTGCGGGGCGCGGTGCCCCCGCCCTGCGCTGGGCGCAGCACTACCTCATGCGTCAGGACGAGACGGCACTCGACCGCAAGGCGATCCTCATCGTCGACGCGTACGCGAGCGGGCTCCTAGGCGTGGACACGGACGGCCTGATTGCACAGCAGCTCGACGCATGGCTCGCCCGCCTCTCCGAGCAGCCGGGGTTTGTCGAGGCGCAGGAGAGCCGCTGGAAGGAGGCGCTCGCCGTCATGCAGCCCGAGACGCCCGCCGCGTTCCACTATCCCTATCTCGAAGAGCACAGCCCGACCGTCGCCGATCTGAAATCCACGCTCGCCGGTGCGGAGCTGCACGGCAAATTTTACGCGCACGTCCAGCAGATCGTCATGCAGAACCCGCCCATGCGCACGCTGGTGCAGGAGCTCGACCGCGTCCTCACGAGCCTCGTGACGGATTTCGACGCGGCGGAGCAGCCCCTGCGCGAGGCGGTGACGTTCGAGCAGCTCGTCGCGGATGAGGGCGGCGACGAGACGCGCGCAAAGAAGGAAATGCAGCTCAAGCAGGAGGCGTTCGAGGAGCGGCGCGACTTTATGCAGCTCCTGACCGACGCCGCCATGAACCCGAAGGAGGCGCAGGCGAGCGTCGCAACGCAGAAGATGGCACTCGCCATATCCAAGGACTGGATGCTCTCCGCCTATCGCGACCACATCGCGGAGAACCGCGCCGCCGTGCCGCACAGCATTGCGCTGCGCATCGGAGAGTTCGAGGGGGAGACGGAAAACGGCGAGAACGAGGAGGAGCTCCTGCGGCAGTTCGCCGCGTGGAACGACGCCATGCGCGACCGCGAGCTGGCAAAGCTGCGTCTGACCGGGAAACAGGAGCTCTGCAAGTGGGCGGGCATCGTCCCCATCGTCCTCGGGTTCTATCTCGGCGGCGCGGTCGGGCTCGTCATCGGCGCGGTCATCGGCGTGCTCATCTACCTGAGCTACCGCAGCGCAAAGCGCGCCCTCGAAACGCAGCGCGAGGAGTTGCAGCAGCACTTTGCCGAGCAGGGCAAAACGGGAGCGGAGATCGTGCGCGGCCTCCTCGCCGAGGTCGTGGACTACCGCGAGGCGTACCGTGCGCTCGACGCCGAGAGCAAAAAGACGCTGGATTACCTCACGTCACTGGACGTTTCCGCCTTCCGCACCGTCCGCGAGGGCGGCCGCAGGATACAGATATAGCAGGCGACAATGAACGGGCTAGAGATCAGCGCCCGTCAGTGTCTCGCCGAGGATGCCGAGGATATAGATATAGGAGGCCTACGATGAACGAGCAAAATCCGTTTGCCGCGATCCCAACGAACGATGCGGCAGCGCACGGTGCAGCGACACCTGCCGCACAGGACGCACGCAGCCCGCAGGAGAGGCGCGCCCGCGGCGAGTCCGAGGTGCTCGCGGCGGGGCTGCCCGCGTGGAATCTCGAGCCGCCGACCGCGCCCGTGCGCAGGAGACGCGCATGATCGCCCCGCCGAACACCTACGCCCAGTGGGCGGCGCTCCTAACGACCTTCGCTGCGGGGACGGCGGACGAGGAGGCAGTGCACGCCATGCGCGCGGGGACACTCGTGTGGCAGTCGGGCGTCGCCGAGCGGTTCACCCAACGGCTGCTCGATGCCCTGAACACGCGCATCCAGAAGGACGGCGACACGTTCTCGCGCGACCTCGCGCGCGCGTCCGCCGAGCAGGATACCATCGCGGCACTCCTCGCCCAGCGGCGCAGATTTCGCACGCTCTATGCGGCGGCCGATCTCCCCGCCCTCCCCGCTGAGACGCGCAAAGCGACCATCGCTGCCGTGCAGACGGCGGCCGACCGCACGCAGGAGTCCCTTGAGGCCTCCGCAAAGACAGACCGCACGGGGCGCATGAGCGCACTCGTGCGCAACCACAGGGTAAACGTACTGGAAACGGAGGCGTTCTCATGACCGCACGACAGACGTGCAAGGAGCTGCTCGCGCGCTACGGCATCGCACGGATTCCCTTTATCACGCTCCACACCGTCGAGCGCGCCCGCGCGCTGACACTGCTCAAAGAGGTCGCGGAGGAGCTCTCTCTGCCCTTTTGCATCCATACGCTGTCCAAGGGCGTCTACGACCTCGCCACGGACAAGGTACTCAGCGACGACAAGTCCGTCTACGGCGCGCTCGACTTCATCGGCGAGCAGATGAAGCACCGCGCGAACACGACCCTCGTCCTGACCGAGACGCCCGACCTCTCGACCGACACGAACGACGCGCGCCAGCTCCTCGACCTCGTGACCCTCGCGAACGAGACGGGCGGGCAGATCATCGTGCTCACCACCGCCCCCATCTGGAACCGCCTCCAGCGCCTCGGGCTGCGGCTCGAGCTCCCGCTGCCCGACGAGGACGAGATGGAGCAGATCGTGCGCGGCTACATCGACGACTATCGCGGCGAGATCACGATCGAGTGGACGGACGCCGACATCCGCGAGGCGGCATCCATCCTCTGCGGCGTCACCGCCATCGAGGCGGAGAACGTCATGGCGGCGCTCATCGCGAAAAAATCCATCCGGCGGGAGGACATGGACGAGGTGCGCACGGCGAAGGATCGCCTCTTTTCCGACATCTCGGGACTGGAGAAGATCACCGTCGACGAGAGCGTCCGCGACGTGGGCGGCCTCACGGGACTGCGGAACTGGCTCGACGAGAAACGCCTCCTCTTTACCGCGGAGAAACGCAGCCTGCTGCGGGAAAAGGGACTCAAGTCCCCGCGCGGCATCCTGCTCGTCGGCGTGCCCGGCTGCGGCAAATCCCTCTCAGCAAAGGCGATCTCCGCCAGCTGGAAACTCCCGCTCTACCGCCTCGACTTTGCGACCGTGCAGGGCAGCTACGTCGGGCAGACCGAGCAGCAGCTGCAGAGCGCACTCCAGACGGCGGAGAACGTCGCGCCGTGCATCCTCTGGATCGACGAGATCGAAAAGGGGCTCTCGGGCGCGGGCAGCTCAAACGACGGCGGCGTCTCCACGCGCATGGTTGGGCAGTTCCTCTTTTGGCTGCAGGAGTGCCGCAAGCCGGTCTTTGTCGTCGCGACGGCGAACGACGTCTCCATGCTCCCCTCGGAGCTCCTGCGGCGCGGGCGGTTCGACGAACTCTTCTTCATCGACCTGCCGACCGCCGACGAGCGCCGCGACATCCTGCACCTCTACATGCGAAAGTATCTGGGGCTCGACTTCGCGGGCGCATTCGCCGACACCCTCGTCGCAATGACCGACGGCTTTACGGGCGCGGATCTCGAGTCCACTGTCCGCGACCTCGCCTACCGCGCCATCGCGAATCCCGCGTTCAGCCTGAGCGCAGAGAACCTGCGCAGCGCCTTTGAAAACGTCGTCCCGCTCTCCGCGACCGCGCCGGAAAAAATCGCCGCCATCCGCGACTGGGGACGCGAGCGCGCCGTCCCCGCGAGCGGCCGCCCCATCGGCAGCGAGACCGAGCTCAAAAAATCCGCCGAGATGCGCACGCGCAAGGTACTGGTGTAGCCCCCCGACAGAAAGGAACGAACATGCCGCGACCACTACTCCACCGAAATCAGACGGAACAGACGCAGGAAAGCCGCCTGAGCCTGACCGCTGCCCCCCGCGAGACGCAGAGAGAGACGCAGGAAAATGCCGTGCAGCTCGCGCGCCGTCTCAAAGAGCCGCGCTCCAAGGCCTACATTGACGCCATCCACAAGCTCGATGCGGGCGGCGCGACCATGAGCGCAGCGGAGCGCGACGCCATCGTCGACGCCATCCGCGCGGAGTTCCCCGACATCGTCAGCATTGCATCCATCCCCATCGG
>JABZYJ010000077.1 GCA_015265235.1 Selenomonas sp.
ACGAAGGAGAGGTAGTATTCCTTTTTGATCTTCGAGCCTTCCTCGATGAGGAGACGGTTCACGACCTTGCCCTCGGGGCCGGTCTGGTGGGTGACGAGCGTCTTGCCGAGGAGTTCCTGCGCGTAGGCACGGACCTCGTCCTTGTTCTTTGCGATCTTGACACCGCCTGCCTTGCCGCGTCCACCTGCGTGGATCTGCGCCTTGACGACGATGACGGGGGTACTGAGCTTCTCCGCGTTCGCGACTGCCTCATCGACGGTAAACGCCGGCAGTCCGTTCGGGACATTGACGCCGAATTCGCGCAGAACCTGTTTGGATTGGTACTCGTGAATGTTCATTTGCAATTCTCCCTTAACTTTTGTGACGAAAGCACAACTCTTGCTCCTATTTTACCGCCCCTACATGCAAAAGTCTAGCAATTTTGTATAAATAAATGATTGAAAAAACCTCGTACAGCATAAAGAATCTCTATGGATATGGAACGATGTGGACAAAAAACTGCTGCGCAGGAGGTGCGCAGCAGTCTCACGATGAAATACGTCCACTCAGATCTCACTCAGGCGGTAGACGGTTTCCGCCGTCCAGACCTCGCCCTCACGCAGGATGGGCTGTGGGAAATGCGGATGCGCGAATGCGTTCGGGAAGAACTGTGTCTCAAGGCAAAACGCACTGCGCCGTGTGTAGGGGGCACCGCCCTTGCCGACGAGCGGCGACTTGCCGAGGGCGTTTGCCGTGTAGAACTGCAGCCCCGGCTGGGTCGTCCAGCAGTCGAGGGCGAGCCCTGTCTGCGCACTCGTGACACGTGCTGCCTTTTTGAGATGGGCATAGGGCGCGGGGGCGGGATCGCCGCGCAGGACCCAGTTGTGGTCGTAGCCGCCGGCCATGCGGAGCTCGTCGTAGTCCGCGTCGATGCGCTCGCCGATACGATGTGGACTGGTGAAGTCCATCGGCGTGCCCGCGACGGGGAGGATGCGCCCGTCGGGCAGGGACTCGGCGTCCGCCCACGTAAATTCATCGGCGAAGATCTCCGCCGTGTGCTCCATGACGGAGGGGGCGGCTGTGCCGTCAAGGTTAAAGTAGGCGTGGTTCGTGAGGTTGCAGACGGTGTCTGCGTCGCTCACGGCGCGGTAGGAGAGGATGAGCGCGTCGTCGTCGGTGAGGCGGTAGGTCACGGTCGCCTCGAGGTTGCCGGGGTAGCCGCCCTCGCCCTCGGGGCTGATCGCCGTGAGGGACACACCGTCTGTGACGGGCTCTGCCGTCCAGAGATGGTAGTGCAGGCCGTGCGTTCCGCCGTGGATGTGGTTCTGCTTGTGCGAGCCCGAGTTCTGCTCGAGTTGGTAGGTATGCCCGCCGATCGTGACGCGCCCGTCCGCGATGCGGTTGGCGTGTCGTCCGACGACGCCGCCCATCGATGTCGTGTCGCGCAGGTAGTCCGCGCCGCTCCGATAGCCGAGGACGATGTCGACCGGCGTGCCGTTCACCTCGCGCGCAAACGAGACGAGCCGCGCCCCATAGGTGGTGACGGCGACGGACGTTCCGCGTGCGTTCCGCAGCGTATAGAGCTCGATCGCTTGCCCGTCCGGCATCGTACCAAATGGTGATTTTGTTACCTCTGTCATGATATATCCCCCTTTGTCCCTGACACGAAATGATATATCTTATTTTATCACAAAGAGGCGGCTTTCGTACAAAAAACTATCGCACCCGTCGGACAGTCCTCTGCCGCCTCGAGGGCATCGTCCTCCTCCATCGGGGTGGGCTGACGCAGGAGGCGCGCGCAGCGCACAGCGCGGTCGATGGAAAAGAGGGCGGGCAGCCGCTCCGCGCACATGCCGCAGGAGACACAGGCAGTGCTGTCGATGGATAGGGTCATCATGTCCTCCAAACAAAACTGCGGTGTGGCGTATGATTCCACACCGCAGTTGCTCTGCATAGATTTTTAGAGAATCACGGATCCGCGATTCCTCAGATTTTCGCGCTGGCGTCCGACGCCTCAAGCGTCTTGTGCATGTAGGCGCGGATGTCGACGCCGTGCTCCATCTTCATCACATCGTCGAGGAGCTGCTTTGCCTGCTCCATGGTGACGGAGCGGATCATCTCCTTGACGCGCGGGATGGACGGCGCGCTCATGGAGAGCTCCGAGATGCCCATGCCGAGGAGGAGAACGGCGGCGTACGGGTCGCTCGCCATCTCGCCGCACATGCCCGCCCAGATGCCCGCCTCGCGCGCACTCTCGATCGTGCGCTTGATAAGACGCAGGACGGCGGGGTTGAACGGGTTGTAGAGATGGGCGATCTGCGCGTTGCCGCGGTCGACCGCGAGGGTGTACTGAATGAGATCGTTCGTGCCGATGCTGAAGAAGTCGACGTACGGCGCGAGGAGTGGGGAGACAACAGCGGCGGCAGGAGTCTCGACCATGATGCCGACCTGCACGTCGTCGGAGTACTCCTTGCCCTCATGGGCGAGCTCGACCTTGGCCTGCTCGACGAGCTTCTGCACGCGCTGGATCTCGCTGACGCTGATGACCATCGGCACCATCATCGCGGCCTTGCCGTAGAGGCCGGCACGCAGAATGGCCTTGATCTGCGGGAGGAAGAGGTCATGCCGGTCAAGGCTGATGCGCAGCGCGCGGTAGCCGAGGAACGGGTTCTCCTCCGGATCGATGTTGAGATAGGGCAGGGGCTTGTCGCCGCCGATGTCCATCGTGCGGATGACGCAGATGTTGCCGCCGCATTTCTCGACCGCAGCGCGGTATGCCTTGAACTGATCCTCCTCCGTCGGGATCGTCGTGGAGCCCATGAAGATGAACTCGGAGCGGAACAGCCCGACGCCTTCCGCTCCGTAGGTCAGTGCGTTGTCCACGTCCATGTGCGTGCCGATGTTTGCCGTCAGCTCGATGCGCACGCCGTCCTTTGTGACGGCGGGGAGATCCTTGAGCGCGGCGTAGTGCGCCGCGAGCTTTTTCTGCTCCTCGATCTTCGTCTCGTAGAGGGAGCGCTCCTCCTCCGTCGGGCGGATGATGATGTCGCCGCGGCTGCCGTCGAGGATGACCTCGTCGCCGTCACTGATGAGACTGATCTTGTCGCCGATGCCGAGGACGGTCGGGATGGCACGTGCCTTCGCGATGATGACGACGTGGCTCGTCGCACTGCCCGAGCCGAGGATGACGCCCGCGATCTGCTCGGTGGGCATGCCTGCGACGACGGACGGCTCGATCTCCTCGCCGACGAGGATGACCTGACTGGAGCCGATCTCCGGCTCCTTGACGCCGAGGACGTATTTCGCGATGCGCTTGCCCACGTCGCGCAGATCGACCGCGCGCGCGGCGAAGTACTCGTCCTCCATCTGCTCAAAGAGCTGTGCCTGCTCGTTCGCCGCGTCGAGGATGCCCTGCGGTGCGCTGCCCGTCGCAGCGATCTTGGCGGTGATGTTCTCCGCCATCATGGGATCCTGCACCATCATGCGGTGCGCCTCGAGAATGGCGGCCTGCTCCGCCTGCTCCTCTTTGCGCAGGCGCTCGATGGTCGTGAGCAGGGTCTCCGTCACGGCGGCGATGGCCACATTTGCCTTTTCCTGTTCCTCATCCACCGCACCCGCCTTGTAGGCGGCGAGGTAGCCGTCGAGGTTCTGTCCCGCGAGCAGGACCTGTCCGACAGCGATGCCGGAGATAACCCCTTTTCCACGGATGGTTTCTGCCATAACAATCCCCTTTCCCCATGGGAATCCGCACAGTGAAAAATTTTCTGTGGTGACCGATAAAAATCTTTTCACCGTGATGAACGATGAAAAAACGCCACGAGGAATGTGTACCCCTCGGGCGTCCTCCGTATGGTCTTACTCCTCGCCGAACTTCGAGTTGACGAGATCGGCAAGAGCCTTCACAGCAGCTGCCTCATCCTCGCCCTCAGCGATGATGTTCATCTGCGTGCCCTGCACGAGCCCCATGCTCATCAGCATGAGAATGCTCTTGGCATCGACCTTCTTGCCCTTTGCCTCGATCTGGATCTTGGACTTGAACTTCGTCGCCGTCTGAACGAAAACCGATGCGGGACGCGCGTGAATGCCCGTCTTGTTCTCGATGGTTACTGTCTCCTGCGTCATATAAAACCTCTCCCATCCGAATAGATAGATGACCATATCCCCTGTGCCGCACCGATGTGGGGCACACGTGAATCAATAACATAGCTATTATACTATAAATAAAGGGGCTTTTCAATAACTCTCACCGCTGTGAGAGCGGGATAATTTTGGAGGATGATTGATACATTGATAAAGTGAAGTCCCTCAGACAATGCAGATATTTCGTCTGTGTGGCACTCATTTTTTCTTCAGCGTGCGCAGCGTATCCGCCACGATCTGCTCGGCGGTGAGATGATGCTCCCGCGCGAGTTCCTCGGGATTGTAGCGGTCGTGGAACTCCTTCGAGAGGCCGTAGCAGCGCACGCGGATGTGCTCGTCCATGCCGTAGTATGCGGCGATCTTCTGCCCGAAGCCGCCCTCGAGCGTGCCGTCCTCGAGGGTGAGGATGAGGCGGTGCTTCGCTTTCAGCCTGTCGAGCAGCTCCGTATCGAGCCCCGAGAGGAAGATGGGGTTGATGACCGTCGCGTGCACGCCGTCCTTCGCGAGCTCGGCGGCAGCGTCACTCGCCATCTGTGCGAAGTTGCCGGCACCGATGATGGCGACCTCTGCACCCTCCGTGACGACCTGATAGCGGTTGAGCGCGCTGTAGTCCGTGCGCACGGGGTAGGGCGACGTCTCATAGCCCATGACTGGCACGCGGATCATGACGGGATGCGCCGTCTGCGCGAGCGCCCAGCGCAGCACCGCGAGATACTCCTCGAGGCCTGCGGGCGCGAGAAAGACGAGGTTCGGGATGTTTGCAAAGAGCGGGATGTCGAAGAAGCCGAGATGCGTCACGTCGTTCATCCCGTAGAGTGTCGCGTACGTCGAGAGGAAGACGGCGGGATTGTTGTTCACCGCGACATCCTGCGACATCTGATCGTAGACGCGTTGGAAGAACGTGCTGTACGTGCCGAAAATGGGACGTGCGCCGCCGCGTGCGAGCCCCGATGCCATCGCAACGGCCTGCTCCTCGGCGATGCCCACGTCGACGTACTGCGTGCCGAGTGCCGCGCGGTCGGCGGGCGTGAGCCCGATGCCGCCCATCGTGCCCGCCGCGAGGAAGACAAAGTTCGGGTTCTGCGCGGCCTCTGCCTTGACGAAGTCCACCGTCGCCGCGAGGAAGGGGTCGGTGTACGGCTGCTTCAGCGCGCCCGTCTCGATGTCAAACGGCATACGGTAGTGCCACGTCTCAGGGTCTTCCTCGGCAAATTTGTAGCCCTTTCCCTTCTGCGTATGGATGTGGACGACGACGGGCGTTTGGCTGTCCTTTACCGCGCGGAACGCATCGATCAGCGCCTCGCAGTCGTTGCCGTCGGCGACGTAGCGGTAGTCGAGGCCCATCGCGCGAAAGAGGTTATTCTCCGCCGTGCCGTTCGTCTCGCGCAGGCGGCGGAACTCCTTATACATGCCGCCGTGGTTCTCGGCGATGGACTGATCGTTGTCGTTCAAGACGATGATGAAGTTCGTCTGCATCTCGCCCGCGACGTTCAGCCCCTCGAGTGCCTCGCCGCCCGACATCGAGCCGTCGCCGATGAAGGCGATGATATTCTCGCGGCGTCCCGCGAGGTCACGCGCCTTGGCGAGACCCGTCGCGAGACTGATCGAGGTGGACGTATGTCCGACGTTGAAAAAGTCGTGCGGGCTCTCCTCGGGATTCGTATAGCCCGAGACCTCATCGTACTCCTTTTCCACGAGATACGCCTCGACGCGCCCCGTCAGCATCTTATGCGGGTAGGACTGATGCGACACGTCGTAGACGATCTTGTCCGTCGGCGAGTCAAACACCGTGTGCAGGGCGATGATCGCCTCGACTGCGCCAAAGTCGGGGCCGAAGTGCCCACCGTGAATGCTCGCGCGCTTTAGGAGCGCCTCGCGCATCTCCTGTGCGAGCGCCCCGCGCTGCTCTGCCGTATACCCCTTGATGTCGGCAGGCGACGTGATTTTTTCCAGATACAAAGAAATCCCCCTTTTCCTGTTTCCCAATCCATTCCTATGGCGATTATACCATCGATGGAGACGCAGGTGTCAAGGCGGATTTTGCTGGTCATCTTTTGTTGCCCATGTGACGGATTTTTTCAGTAAAGTGTGGTAGAATCATTTTGATCTACGTAATTTATGGAAGGGATGGAACAGAATATGAGTGAATGCAAAATGAAGGACAGCCGCATCGTCATCAGCGAGGTCATGATGCCGAGTCAGGCGAACCCGAACGGGAATGTCCACGGCGGCGAGATCATGAAGCTGATGGACTCGGCAGCATACGCGGCGGCGCGGCGCTACGCGCGCTCGAACGTCGTCACGGCGCGCGTCGATGAGCTCGAGTTTCACCTGCCGATCCGCATCGGCGACCTCGTCGTCGTGACGGCAGATATCGTCTACGTCGGACACAGCTCGATGGAGATCTCCGTCAACGTCATCGTCGAGGATCTCGATGAGGGCAGCGATCCGCAGCTCGGCCTTTCGGCGTACTTTACCATGGTCGCGCTCGACCGCAATGCACGCCCGAAGGCAGTGCCGCCACTCGAGCTCAAGACCGAGGAGGCGCGCGTTGCCTTCGAGGAGGGCAAACGCCGCTACGAGGCACACAAGGCGCGCAAGCGCGGCGTCACCATTCCCACGGGCGGCTGTGTCTGTGACGCGATTGCCCAGCAGGCGAAGGCGTCGCGTGAACAGAGAGAGGCGGAGAAGGAGTAAGACCTGATTGATGAGGTGCGTCGTGCAGTCGCGCAGAGGAATCCTATCGTACGCCCTCCAGCCGTAGCAGCGCTTCCTTCTTGTCGAGCCCGCCTGCATAGCCCGTGAGGCTGCCATCTGTACCGATGACGCGGTGACAGGGAATGAGGATGGAGATCGGGTTGCGCCCGACCGCACCGCCGACGGCCTGTGCTGACATCCGCCCGCCGCGTGCGGCGGCAATATGCGCGGCGATCCTGCCGTACGTTGTTGTCGTGCCGTAGGGAATCCTGCGCAGGACCTTCCAGACCGCCTGCTGAAATGCTGTGCCGTGCGGCGTGAGCAGCGGCAGAGCACCGGGATCGCGCCCTGCGAAGTACACATCGAGCCAACGAGAGACCTCCTCGAACACGGGGAGGTCTTTTTGCATGTGTTCCCCTGATGCAGGGAGGCCATCCTCTGCAAAGTCCAGCTCTGTCAGTGCCGCGCCGTCACTCACGAGGATAATTTTGCCGAGCGGTGAGGAATAGTATGTCGTGTAGGTCATGCGGATGCTCCCTATGTGATAAAGAAACTTCTTTTAATTTAGGACATCATTCATTATAATGAGGATAAAACGTGATCCCTTACATGTGCAGAGGAGTGTGTGTAATGCAGTCGAATGATAAAGATTTAGCTGTTTTGATGCGGGACATTCACGCAGGTAGAATACAGCTTCCGGATTTTCAGCGCGGCTGGATCTGGGATGATGACCGCATCCGTGGTCTGATTGCGAGCATCACGCGCAATTTTCCTGTCGGTGCGGTAATGTTTCTTCCCTATGGAGGCGATTCGCTCCGTTTTAAGTATCGCCTGTTTGAAGGTGTCTCCTCGGCAGACAGTTCGCCGAGTGATCTTGTCCTAGATGGCCAACAGCGCCTGACCTCTGCCTACTCGGCACTTTACGGTGAGGGCGCCGTACGGACGCGCACGGACAAAGGAAAGGAAATCTATCGCTGGTACTACATCAGCATAGAGCAGGCACTGAATGCGGATGCGGATCGTCTCGACGCCATCACTTCCGTGCCGAAGACGAAGCAGGTGACGTCTGATTTCGGCAGAAAGGTAGAGTTGGATCTTACGACAGCCGAAAAAGAATATGAAGCGAAAATGTTTCCGCTCAATATCATCCTCGATCCCACCAAGACATTTCAATGGGAACAGGCATATCTGGCTCACTATGGGCATGAGGCAGACATCTCCAAAGAGTACAGTGACTTTAAGAGCCGTATAGTGATGCCGGTATTTCAGTACAAAATCCCTGTCATCACACTGGAGAAGGACACGCCGAAGGAAGCTGTCTGTCAGGTCTTTGAGAACGTCAATCAGGGCGGCGTGTCTCTCACCGTTTTTGAGTTGGTGACGGCAATTTTTGCCATGGAGGACTTCGACCTTCGCAAGGATTGGGAGCAGCGCGCCGCGACCTATTTCAACGACGATCTCCTTAATGTCGTCACGTCGACAGACTTTTTGACAGCATGCACGCTGCTCGCTGCCTATAAAGGAAAGAACGTCGTCAGCTGCAAGAAAAAAGACGTGCTGAATCTGAAACTTGCAGACTATAAGACGTATGCTGATGCGCTCTCTGAGGGCTTTCGCGAGGCATCAGATCTGCTCGCCGAGGAGCGCATCTTTGCACGGCGGGAGATCCCCTACACAACGCAGCTTATACCTCTTGCTGTGCTATGCACACTGCTCCTCGAAAAGCATCGGATCAAATCCTCGAACGTGAAACAGAGAATCAAGCAATGGTACTGGTGCGGCGTCTTCGGGGAGCTTTATGGCAGTGCAAACGAAACGCGTTACGTCAACG
>JABZYJ010000078.1 GCA_015265235.1 Selenomonas sp.
TAGGCCGCACCGATCAGGACTGCACCGAGCAGTGCCAGGAGAATCAAAAGTGATTTTTTATAGAGCGGCATCCGATCATCTCCTAGTACACATTCCTCCCGCTGAAGATCTCGATCATCTCGCGGCGCAGACTCGTACTAATGAGAAGACGTGTCTTGGGCGGGATCTCATCGACATCCGTATTGAAGAGGTAGTTTTGGAGCTGCGGCTCCTTGATCAACATCCGCGTATGGAAAAGGCTTGCCTGATAGAGATTGATGTCCACAGCATCGTACTCATCCAGCGTCTCCTGTTTGATAAACTCCTGGATGGAGGTCATCTTGCTGTCCATAAACAGCTTGCGGCCCTGCAGATCGCGCGTAAAGCCGCGTACGCGATAATCCATCGTGATGATGTCCGAGTCGAACTGACTGATGAGATAGTCCAGCGTCTGCAGCGGTGTAATCTCTCCGCAGGTCGCGACGTCGATATCCACGCGAAAGGTCGCAATGCTCGTATCGGGATGAAACTCAGGATAGGTATGTACGGTAACGTGGCTCTTGTCTAGATGGGCGAGGATCGTCTCTCCCGTCAGTGCTGTTCCGTTGATGGGCTTCTTGCTTCCCGAGATAACCGCTGCCTCCTCGGCGATGAGCATCGTCACACTAGCCCCCTGCGGCTCGTAGTCCTGCTTTGCAATATTCAGGATCCGCGCACCGATCATATCGGTCACCTGCGAAAGGATCTTCGTGAGACGATCGGAGTTGTACTGCTCATCAATGTACTTGATGTAGTCCCGCTGCTCACGTGCCGACTTCGCATAGCAAATGTCATAAATATTGAAACTCAGCGCCTTCGTCAGGTTGTTAAACCCGTACAGTTTCAGCTTCCCATCCAACGCAGGAGCTCCTTCCTCGTCATACATATTTATCCATTATTCTTTTTGGGGGCATGCTCTGCCTTCCACGCCTTGATCCACTCCAGCCGTTCCCGAAAACGACACTCCATTCCCTGATCCGTCGGCTGATAGTATGCGCGCCCCACCAATGAGTCCGGAAGACACTGCATATTGGTGATGTGCTCCTCTGCATCATGTGCATACTGATAGCCCTTGCCATAATCCAGATCCTTCATCAGCCGCGTCGGTGCATTCCGTATCACCAGCGGCACAGGCTCGGCGAGCATCGTGCGGGCATCGGCAGCCGCCGCAAGATATGCCGTCTCCATGGCGTTCGATTTCGGCGCGAGCGAAAGATAGACGACAGCCTGCGTCAGATGGACGTTGCACTCTGGATACCCGATGTAGTGACACGCCTGATAGGCGGCGACGGCAAGCTCCAGTGCACGTGGGTCGGCAAGTCCGACATCCTCCGCAGCAAAACGCGTCACACGGCGTGCCACATAGAGCGGATCCTCCCCCGACTCCAGCATCCGCGCGAGCCAATAAACTGCCGCATCCGGGTCTGAGTTACGCATGGACTTGTGAAGTGCCGAGATGAGATTATAGTGTTCCTCACCGTTCTTGTCATAGAGCAGGGATTTTCGCGTGATGCACTGCGCGAGATTCTCCTCCGTGACGTACAGCTCGCCATCCCGCTCATCCGCATTGAGGACGAGCATCTCGAGTGTCGAGAGTGCACTGCGTGCATCACCGTTAGCAAAGGCGGCGACGGCAGTGATCCCATCATCAGACAGATGGATGTGCATCTGCGATAACTCTCTGTCCGTTGCGATCGCATGTCGGAGGAGGCGTTCGATGTCGGCCTCCGTCAGCCCCTGCAGGACAAAGACACGGCAGCGCGAGAGCAGAGCGTTGTTGATCTCAAAGGAGGGATTTTCCGTCGTCGCTCCGATGAGGACGATGCTTCCCTTCTCCACAAATGGCAGAAACGCATCCTGCTGCGCCTTGTTAAAGCGATGGATCTCATCGACAAAGACGACAATGCGCTCTCCGTACATACGACGGCGATCCGCCTCCTGCATCACCGTGCGGATCTCCTTGATCCCGCTCGTCACAGCAGAGAACGTGATGAACTCCGCCTTCGTGTGCGCGGCGATGATCTGCGCCAGCGTCGTCTTGCCGACGCCGGGCGGTCCCCAGAAAATCATTGAGGTGATGCGGTCACTCTCAATGAGGCGGCGCAGTATCTTCCCCTGCCCTAGGAGATGCTCCTGCCCGACAAAGTCATCAAGCGTGCGTGGACGAACGCGCTCCGCGAGCGGCTGATATGCTGCCCGTGCAAAGAGCCCCCCCTGTTCGTCCATAGCCACACCTCCTGCACAGATTCTTTCACTCTGAATTATCTCATAAAATGCACACTTAGGCAATAGAAAAAACGGCTTGGACTCATCCAAACCGTTCTTATCGGAAGTACGGATAAAGTGAAGTCCGTCAATCGTGATGGCGTGGCTGCGTTTATCCGTGCTTCCTGTCGTCAGAGAATAAAGCGCGATACATCGTGGTCGCCGGCGATGTCTGCGAGACAACGGTCAACATACGCCGCGTCGATGACGACCTCCTTCTCCGTGAGATCGGGCGCCTCAAAGGAAAGCTCCTCCAAGAGTTTTTCAAGCAGCGTGTAGAGGCGTCGTGCGCCGATGTCCTCCGTCTGCTCATTGACGGTCTCCGCCAGCTGCGCAAGGCGGCTGACGGCATCATCTGCAAAACGCAGAGAGACGCCCTCCACGCCGAGCAGCGCGCTGTACTGCTTGATGAGCGCGTTGCGCGGCTCGGTGAGGATGCGCTCGAAGTCCTCCTTGACGAGCGACTTCAGCTCGACGCGAATCGGAAAACGCCCCTGCAGCTCGGGAATGAGGTCCGACGGCTTCGCCGTATGGAATGCCCCTGCCGCGATGAAGAGCACATGATCGGTCTTGACAGGGCCATACTTCGTAACAACCGTAGAGCCCTCTACAATCGGCAGGATGTCGCGCTGAACGCCCTCACGCGAGATGTCAGCGCCCGCACTGCGTCCATTACTCACGGCGACCTTGTCAATCTCATCGAGGAAGACGATGCCGCTGTACTCGGCAGCGCGCACTGCCTCCTCGGCGACAACATCCATATCGACGAGTTTGTCCGCCTCCTCGGCCGCGAAGATCTTGCGCGCCTGTGCGACTGTCACCTTGCGCTTGTGACGGTTTTTCGGCACGAGTTTCCCGATCATGGACTGGAGGTTGTCGCTCATCCCCTCCAAGGAGGAACCGGCAAACATATTGCCCATCGGGCGCGCGGATTCCTCCACCTCAACTTCGATGACATCATTTTCGAGCTCACCGGAGCGCAGCCGCTTGCGCATCCACTCACGTCCCGCCTGATACTTCGGCGGCTCTTCCTTTTTCTCCTCCGGCTCATCCTCCTGTGAGGAGAACAGGCTGCCAAGCGGATTTGTCGACTTCTTCGGCGGCGGAACAAAGACATCAATGAGACGCTCCTCTGCATTCTCCTTTGCCTTGTCCTCCACTTCCTCAATCTTCTGCTGACGCACCATCCGCACGGAGGTCTCGACGAGATCGCGCACGATGGACTCCACGTCGCGTCCGACGTAACCGACCTCGGTGAACTTGGTCGCCTCCACCTTCAGAAAGGGCGCACGCACGAGGCGCGCCAGACGGCGGGCAATCTCCGTCTTGCCGACGCCGGTCGAGCCGATCATGAGGATGTTTTTCGGAATGATGTCCTCGCGCATATCCGCATCGAGCTGACGGCTCCGCCAGCGATTGCGCAGAGCGATCGCGACCGAGCGCTTCGCCTCGTGCTGACCGACAATATACTTGTCGAGCTCGGCGACGATCTCGCGCGGTGTCTGTTCGTTGACTCCGATCTGACTCATGATTCCAGTACCTCCACCGTGATGTGATGATTCGTATAGACGCAGATATCCGCAGCGATCGAGAGAGACTCCTTTGCTATTGCGGGTGCATCCAGCGCCGAATGTGCCACGAGCGCACGTGCCGCCGCGAGGGCAAAGAACCCGCCCGAACCAATCGCCGTGCAGTCACCATCCGGCTCAATGACCTCGCCGTTGCCGGAGATCATGAGGATGCTGTCCTGATCCGCAACGAGGAGAAGTGCCTCCAGTTTACGCAGCACCTTGTCCGTGCGCCAGTCTTTCGCCAGCTCCACGGCAGCGCGTTGGAGATTGCCGCTGTACGACTCCAGCTTGACCTCAAATTTTTCAAAAAGAGTAAACGCGTCTGCGACCGAGCCCGCGAATCCCGCAAGGATTTTTCCATGATAGAGCCGCCGCACCTTGCGTGCGTTCGCCTTCATGATCGCACGCTCGCCGAAGGTCACCTGACCGTCGCCCGCGATGGCAACCTTTCCATCTTTTTTGACCGCCACAATGGTTGTTGCATGAAATGTCACAGTGTCTCTCCTTCCAGAAAATGCTCCAAGTCCTCCAATGCACGCTCTGCCAGCATCTTCTTTTTCTCCGGCTTACGCGTGCGGCGCGGCAAATCCGCGAGCGGCGGCAGCAGCCCGAAGTTGATGTTCATGGGCTGAAAGTGTTCTGGATCACAGGTCGTGATATAGTGTGCGAGTGCGCCGTGGCAGGTACTGGCGGGAAATACGACAGGTGATTCCCCCCGTGCCAGCCGCGCGGCATTTTTCCCTGCGACAAGCCCCGATGCGGCGGACTCGACATAGCCCTCCACACCGGTCATCTGCCCCGCGAACAGCAGACGTTCATCTCCCGTGTACTGGAACGTCGGACGCAGATGCTGCGGTGCGCTGATAAAGCTGTTACGGTGCATCACACCGTAGCGGAGGAACTCCGCCGCTGCCAGCCCCGGAATCATCTGAAAAACACGCCGTTGCTCCGGCCACTTGAGATGGGTCTGGAATCCGACGATGTTGTAGATCGAACCCGCTGCGTTGTCCTGTCGCAGCTGCACCACAGCGTATGGACGCTCCCCCGTCACGGGATGCTCAAGACCGACGGGCTTCAGCGGACCGTAGAGGAGTGTATCGCGCCCGCGCGATGCCATGACCTCGACCGGCATGCAGCCCTCGAAGAAAATCGCTTTTTCAAAATCATGCGTCTCTGCCGCCTCCGCCGTCGTCAGCGCCTGCCAGAAGGCGTCGTACTCCGCTTCGTTCATGGGGCAGTTGATGTAGGCGGGCTCCCCCTTACCATAGCGCGAGGCGCGGTACGCCAAGTTCATATCAATGCTGGAGAAGCTGACGAGCGGTGCCGCCGCATCATAGAAATACAGCCCATCGTCGCCGAGCAGGCGGCGTATCGCCTCCGCAAGCTGCCCATCCGTCAGCGGTCCGGAGGCGATGATGAGGACGCTGTCATCCGTGGAGGGCAGCTCCGTGATCTCCTCGTGATACACATGGATCAGTGGATGCTGCGTAATGCGCTCCGTCACATAGGCGCTGAACGCCTCGCGATCCACCGCCAGTGCGCCGCCGGCAGGAACAGCCGTATGATCTGCCGCCTGCATGATGATGGAGTTCATCCGGCGCATCTCCTCTTTGAGGACGCCGACGGCATTCATCCGTCCCGCCGCCCGCAGGGAGTTGCTGCAGACGAGTTCCGCGAAGGCATCCGTCTTGTGTGCCGGCGAGCGGCGCAGCGGACGCATCTCAAAAAGCTCCACGGCAATTCCCGCTTCAGCCGCCTGCCATGCTGCCTCGGCACCGGCAAGCCCGGCACCGATGATGCGTACGCCGCTCACGAGCGTGTCCCCTTACGCGCACTTGTCTTTCGTTTCGTTGCCGGCTTCTTTTCCGCAGCGTCCGTCTCCTTCGTCTTTTCAAGGGCTTCCTGTGCACGCTTCTTCTGACGCGCCAGTTCCTTTTCGATGGGGCTGCCGATACGCGAAGGGCACGCCTCGTTGCTGCAGTAGAGGATGGCGCGCCCCGTACGGTAGCGATGCTTCTGCATAAAGGCGCCGCAGGTCTTGCAGGTCTCCTTCTGGGGCTCATCCCACGTCGTATAGTCACATTCGGGATAGCGGTCACAGCCGAAGAACGCGCGCCCGCGTCGGCTCTTTCGCTCGACGATCCGCCCGCCGCACTTGGGACATGCGACGCCCGTATCGCGCAGGAGCGGCTTTGCGTTACGGCACTCGGGGAAGCCGGGACAGGCAAGGAACTTGCCAAAACGCCCCTGTTTGACGACCATCATGCGGCCGCACTTATCGCAGGGGATATCGGTGACCTCCTCGGGGAGTTCCACCGTACCGATGGCATCCTCCGCCTTTTTCAGCGTCTGTTCAAATGGTTTGTAAAAGCTGCCGAGCAGCTCATTCTTGTCGAGCGACCCGTCGGCGACGCCGTCCAGTTCTCCCTCCAGATTCGCCGTAAACTTGACATCGACAATGTTCTTGAAATGCTCCTCGAGCATATCCGTGACGATGAAGCCCAGCTCCGTCGGGCGGAACTGCTTTTCCCGCCGCTCCACGTAGCCGCGCTTCTGGATGGTCTCGATGATGGGCGCGTAAGTGCTCGGACGCCCGATCCCCAGTTCCTCGAGGGTTTTGACGATCGACGCGTCGTTGTAGCGCGGCGGCGGCTCAGTAAAGTGCTGCTCTGGATTCAACGCCCCCAGCGTCAGGGGATCACCGTCCACGAGGTCGGGCAGGAGCGTGTCCTTCTCCTTCTTTGCTGTTTCCGCCCCAACGTAGACAGCAGTATATCCCTTGAACTTCAACTTTGATCCATGCGCGCGGAGGCGATAGTCCCCTGCCGCAATCTGTGCCGCGATGGTGTCGTAGACGGCGGCAGACATCTGACTGGCGGCAAACCGCTGCCAGATGAGCGTATAGAGGCGGAGCTGATCGCGATTCAGGTAGTTCTCCACCTCTGCGGGCGTGCGCAGGATACTCGTCGGACGGATTGCCTCGTGCGCATCCTGTGCCTTCTTCCCCATCGCGTAGACATTGGGACGAGACGGAACATACTCCTTCCCGTACTCCTCACTGAGAAAACTGCGTGCCTCATCCACGGCAAGATTTGAAATGCGCGTCGAGTCGGTACGCATATAGGTGATGAGACCGGTCGCACCGTGACGCCCCAGAACAACGCCCTCATAGAGCTGCTGGGCGATCATCATCGTGCGTCCCGACGTAAATCCAAGCTTACGCGCCGCATCCTGCTGCAGGGAGCTGGTCGTAAAGGGCGGCGCAGCTTTCTTCCTGCGTTCACTGCGCTTGACCTCCTGCACGGAAAATTTCTGCTGTGCCAGATCATCCGTCAGTGCCTTCGTCTCTGCCTCGCTGTGCAGGGCGAGTTTCTTGCCGTGTACATGTGTCACCTCGGCGATAAAGGCGTGCTTATCCTTTTTCAGCTTCGCCTCGACTGTCCAGTACTCCTCGGACTGAAAGGCCTCGATCTCGCGCTCACGATCGCAGATCAGGCGTACCGTGACCGACTGGACGCGCCCGGCAGAAAGCCCCTTGCGCACCTTGCGCCAGAGGAGCGGTGACAGCTGATAGCCGACGATGCGATCCAGCATTCGTCGTGCCTGCTGCGCATCGACCTGCGCCATGTGAATGGGACGCGGATGATGCACAGCCTCCTCAATCGCAGGCTTCGTTATCTCGTGAAAGACGATGCGACAGTCCGTCGCAGGGTCAACGCCGAGAATGTGCGCCAAATGCCAAGCGATTGCTTCCCCCTCGCGGTCAGGATCACTTGCCAGATAGATTTTATCGGCATCCTTTGCCTCTTTTTTGAGCGCACGAATCAGGTCCCCTTTGCCGCGCACATTGATGTATTTCGGCTCAAAGTTATGTTCCACATCAATGCCGAACTGACTTTTCGGCAGATCGCGCAGATGTCCCATCGACGCACGAACGGTATACTGTTTGCCGAGGTGCCGCTCGATGGTCTTTGCCTTTGCAGGAGACTCCACAATCACCAGAATTTTTTTCTGTGGTTTTTTCCCTGCCGTTTTCGCTGTCTTCGTTTTCTTCGCTGTGCCGGCTTTCGCCTTGCGGGCAGATGCTTGCGTCGCCAATCCGTCAGTTCCTTTCGGCACGCCGATAGGCGTGCATTTCATTCTCTATGATAACGCCCTTCAGCTGCATCTGCAGGAGAAGGAGCGGGAGGCTCGTTGTCGTGCTCACGGGCAGACTGTCGATGATTTCATCCATGGTCAGCGCATGATCGAAGGAGAGCACCTGATAGACGTGTGCCTCTTCCGGCGTCAGCTGTGCGCGGGCAGAGCGCCGCTGTGGTGCGGCGAGATGCATCTCTTCGAGAATTTCACGCGGAGATTCTACCAGGCGTGCCCCTGCACGGATGAGGTTATGGCAGCCGCCGCTCTGCGGCGAATAGATGCTGCCGGGAATCGCATAGACTTCACGTCCCTCGCTGAGTGCCATCTCAGCGGTGATCAGAGAGCCGCTGCGCCGTGCCGCCTCAACGACGAGCACCCCCTCCGCGAGTCCGCTGATAATGCGGTTACGCGCGGGAAAAAACATGGGCAGCGGCTGTGTTCCGGGGGCATACTCAGAGAGGACTGCCCCGCCCGCCGCAGCGATCTCCGTCAACAGGCGGCGGTTCTCGGGCGGATAGGCAACATCCACGCCGCAGCCGAGAACCGCAACAGTCCGTCCGCCGCGCATTGCACCGCGATGCGCACGCGTGTCGATTCCG
>JABZYJ010000079.1 GCA_015265235.1 Selenomonas sp.
CTCTGATCCATGCGCATATCGAGCGGTGCGTCCAGCATATAGGAAAACCCACGCTCCGGCGTATCGATCTGCGGCGATGATACACCGAGGTCAAAGAGCACGCCATCCACGGAGGGAACGCCCTCTGCCGCGAGGATCGCGGCGAGATGGCGGAAGTTATCCCGCACGAGGGAGACCTGACAGCGGACATCCGCCAGCCGCTCACGCGCGGCGGCAATCGCCGTCTCATCCTGGTCGATACCGATCAGGCGGCCCTGCTCCGACAGCTGTGCGGCGATGCGCTGCGCATGCCCTGCGCCGCCGAGCGTCGCATCCACATAGATGCCGCCGGGCACGACGTTCAGCGCGGCCACTGCCTCCTCAGGCAGGACGCTCACATGATGAAATTCTGTCATATCGTAATCCCGTAGCCCGCCAGCTGCGTCGAGATCTCCGTGATGTTCGGATCGACCTCACCTGCATAGCGTGCCCACTTCTCCTTCGCCCAGACCTCGATGCGCGTATCCGCGCCCGTGAGGATCACATCCTGCTTCAGTCCGATGTCCGCATAGTCGCGCAGATTGGCGGGCACGAGGAAACGCCCCTGCTTATCACACTCGAGCGTCCGCGCGCCCGCGATGAAAAAGCGCACAAAAGCGCGGGCATTTGGATCGGCAATCGAGAGTGTCCGCAGCTTCGCCGTGAACTCATCCCACGCCGCCTGAGGAAAGAGGAACAGGCTGCCGTCGAGGCCCTTGGTGATGATGAACGAGA
Source organism: Selenomonas sp. (assembly GCA_015265235.1). Lineage (GTDB taxonomy): Bacteria > Bacillota > Negativicutes > Selenomonadales > Selenomonadaceae > Centipeda. The sequence continues at coordinate 754 of JABZYJ010000079.1, forward strand.
CCCCGAGTTCCTGCCGAAAATCGGCAGGCAGGATGACGCGGCCCTTGGCATCAATGCTGTGGGTGTACTCCCCCATGAACATCCGGCCGCACCACCTTTCAGGATTCTATCGCCACTATATGACACAATTCACCACAATCCACCACTTTTATCTACAGTTATAGCAAAAACAGGCATTTTTTTCAAGAAAACGCACATTCGGTTTTCTTGGTATACAATGGATGAAATTTTCTGTAAGCCTTGATATACAAGGATTCCTTTCTTTTTCTCAGAAATGAGTGCAGCATAAAAAAGGACTTACCTCCTACCGGAAGTAAGTCCTTTTTTATACGGTCATTCAAACGAGATCGTGTGCGATCATATACTCTGCGATCTGGAGTGCATTGAGTGCCGCGCCCTTGCGGATCTGGTCGCCGCAGATCCAGAAGTTCAGCGTATTCTCCTGCGACTCATCGTAACGCAGACGGCCGATCTCCACATCGTACTTGTTCGAGGTGAAGAGCGGCATCGGATACTCCTGCTCTGCGGGGTTGTCGCGCAGGATGATGCCCGGGAACGCTGCAATCGCCGCACGCGCCGCCTCAAGCGTCACCTTGTCCTCAAACTCGACGTTGACGGACTCGGCGTGGCTGCGGTAGACGGGTACGCGCACCGTCGTCGCCGTGATGCGCATACGGTCGTCACCCATGATTTTCTTTGTCTCGTCGATCATCTTCATTTCCTCTTTGGTGTAGAGGTTGTCCTTGAAGACGTCGATCTGCGGAATGAGGTTGAACGCGATCTGATAGTGCTTCGGCAGTTTGCCGACGGGCAGTACCTTTGCCACGGGCTCTTTGCCGGAGGCGAGGGCTGCAACCTGCTCCTCGAGCTCCGCCATCCCCTCCTTGCCCGCACCGGAGACCGCCTGATAGGTCGACACGACGATGCGGCGGATCTTCGCGATATCGTAGAGCGGCTTCAACCCCATGACCATGATGATGGTCGAGCAGTTCGGGTTCGCGATGATGCCCTTGTGCGCCTTGATCGCCTCGGGATTGACCTCGGGCACGACGAGCGGCACCTCCGGATCCATGCGGAAAGCACTCGAGTTGTCGATGACGATCGCCCCTGCCTTGACGGCGTGGGGAGCAAACTCCTTGCTTGCCGCACCGCCCGCAAAGAGCGCGATGTCAATTCCCTCAAAGGAGTCCGGCGTCGTCTCCTGCACCGTATACTCCTTGCCCATAAACGCGATTTTCTTCCCTGCGGAGCGGCTGGACGCGAGCAGCCGCAGCTCCGCGAACGGGAACTTGCGCTCCTCGATGAGTGTCAGGAATTCCTGTCCGACTGCGCCCGTTGCGCCGAGTATTGCGACACGATATTTCTTCATATTCTACCCCTTACAGCAGCTTATCCAATCCGACCGTGAGCGACGTGAGCGAGCGCACCTTCTTCGCGGCGAGCACGACCCCCGGCATGAACGACTCACGGTTGATCGAGTCGTGGCGGATCGTGAGCGTCTGCCCGAGCCCGCCGAAGATGACCTCCTGATGTGCGACATAGCCCGGCAGGCGCACGCTGTGAATGTGCATGCCCTCAAAGTCCGCGCCGCGTGCACCGTCGAGCGTCTCCTTCTCGCAGGGATGCCCCTGCTCATGTACCTCACGCACCTCGGCGATCATCTCCGCCGTCCGCACGGCTGTACCTGAGGGCGCATCGAGCTTGTTGTCGTGGTGCAGTTCGATGATCTCCACCTCGGGCATGTACTTCGCCGCCATACGGCTCATCAGCATCATCAGCACCGCGCCGATGGCAAAATTCGGTGCGATAAACGCCGGCGTATCATTCTTCTCTGCCGCCGCCTTGATCTCACGCTGCTGCTCCTCCGAGATGCCCGTCGTCCCAACCACGGGTGACACCTTATGCGTGAGTGCCAGCAGCACATTCTGATAGACGACATCGGGACGCGTGAAGTCGATCATCACGTCCGGATGCAGACGTTCGAGTGCTGCCGCGAGATCGGTCTCCACGAGCACGCCGTTCTTCGTCAGCCCTGCGAGTTCGCCGCTGTCGCCGCATGCGTTGATGTCCACCGCACCGACAAGCGTCAGCTCCGGATCCTCGATCACGGCTTTCAGCACTGCGCGTCCCATGCGTCCGCAGGCACCGTTGACCAAAACATTTGTCAAGGCAATCCCCTCCTATGTTATCATTTGTCTATTCTATCGCAGAGAATCCATCGCTGTCAAGGAATACACTCATACCTCCCGTATATGCTCAAACTGCTCGCGATACTGCTGCAAAAGTGCCGGCCGGACAAAATCGAGTGCCGCAGGATCATCGACGGTTGCCAGCGCCGCACGCCGCGCGAGGAGAAGCAGATCCATGTCGGCGAGCACGTCGGCGATCTTCAAATCGCCCAGCCCATGCTGCATCGCACCGAAGAACTGCCCCGGTCCGCGCAGCCGCAGATCTTCCTCCGCCAGACGGAACCCGTCGCTCGTCTCCTCGATCACGCGCAGCCGCTCCGCGCCCGCCGCCTGCCGCCCCGCAATGAGGATGCAGTAGGACGCATCACTGCCGCGCCCCACGCGTCCGCGCAGCTGATGCAGCTGTGCCAGTCCGAACCGCTCCGCGTGCTCGACCACGAGAACCGTCGCGTTCGGTACATTGACGCCCACCTCGATCACGGTTGTCGCTACGAGCAGCTTGATCTCCCCTGCGTAGAAGCCGCGCATCACCGCCTCCTTATCCGCTGCCCTCAGGCGTCCATGGACAAGCCCGCAGCGGATGCCGCGAAAAGAGCCGCGTGAGAGTTCCGCGTAAACCTCCTCTGCCGATGGCAGATCGCTCTCCTCGTTTGCCTCGATGAGGGGACAGACAACATACGCCTGCCGCCCACGCTCGATCTCGCGGCGGACGAAGGCGTAGATCTTCGCCCGCGCCGTCTCATCACGCAGGAATGTACGGATGGGCTGTCGTCCCGGCGGCAGATGCTCGATGCGCGAGACGTCCAGATCGCCGTAGACCGTCAACGTCATCGTCCGTGGGATTGGCGTCGCTGTCATGACGAGCACATCGGGCACGACCGCGCTCTTTTTTTCGAGCGCGGAACGCTGCGCCACACCGAAACGATGCTGCTCATCCGTCACCACGAGTCCGAGGCGGTCAAACGCCACCCCCTTCTGAATCAGGGCGTGCGTTCCGATGACGATGTCGATCTCATGTGCAGCGAGAGCGGACAGCACCTCCGTATGCTCCTTCTTTGTGAGCCGCCCCGAGAGAAAGCCCACGCGGATACCGAGCGGCGTCAGAAGCTCCCGCAGGCCGTCATAATGTTGGCGCGCAAGAATTCCGTCGGTGCCATCAGCGCACCCTGACAGCCGCTCTCCACCGTCTTGACGAGGGAAAGGAGCGCAATCGCCGTCTTGCCCGAGCCAACGTCACCCTGTACAAGGCGCCGCATGGGCAGCGGAGCCTCCATATCACGCGAGATCTCCGCCCAGACCTTCTCCTGATCCTCGGTCAGGGCAAAGGGAAGCGCATCACGTACACGCGCAATCAGCGCACCGTTCGCCCGATGGGCAATCCCCTCCTCGTGCTCCGCCGTCTGCTTTTTGAGCGCGAGCAGCCCACACTGGATGAGGTAGAGCTCCTCAAAGGCGAGCCGCCGCCGTGCCGCTGCAAGTTCCTCCGTATCCTTTGGGAAGTGAATCTGACGAAATGCTGCCGCACGCCCAATGAGATGCTACTCCGCCCGAATCTGCTCCGGCAGGGGCTCCGTCAGCATCTCGCCCGCGTGCGCGAGCACATCCGCCGCCATCTGCCGCAGCTGTTTCTGCGTCAGCCCCTCCGTTGCCGCATAGACCGGCAGAATGCCGAGATGCGTCGCGGCGTCCTCCTGTGCGCCGAGCAGGGCAAAGGACGTAACGGGTGAGAACGCCATCTGCCCGCCTCCGCCATAGGCATAATCCACCTTCCCCGTGAGGAGAATGCGCTGTCCTGCGCGCAGCTTCCCTTTCAAAAAGCGCTGATTGAACCAGACCGCCTGCGCATAGCCTGTGCCATCACCGACGAGCGCCGTAAGGACGGTAAAGCCGCGCCGCCGTGTCTGCCGCTCCGCCACCTGCTGAATCACGACGAGCACGGTCGCGCGCGTCCCTGCCGCAAGATCCATGATGCGCGTGATGCGGCTCTGATCCTCATAGGCGCGCGGATAGAACGTCAGGAGGTCGTACACCGTCCGTACACCGAGCCGCGTCAAGAGTGCTGCCTTCTTGACGCCGACGCCGCGTACGGCGTTCACACTGTCCGTCAGCTTCACGCGCTTCCTCCTTTCAAAAAAGGCTGCCGCATTTCTGCGACAGCCTCCATTTATCTAGGGAATCATCAGAGCTGAGGGCCTGCGGCAACAAGCGCATCTGCGTCCTCGTTGCCTGCATACTTGCCAAAGTTCTTGATGAAGCGTGCGGCCAGATCCTTTGCCTTCTCCTCCCACTCCACGCGGCTTGCATAGGTGTCACGCGGGTCGAGAATCTTCGGATCGACACCCGGCAGCTCCGTCGGGATCTCGAAGTCGAAGTACGGGAGCTTCTTCGTCGGCGCACTGTCAATCGCACCGTTCTGGATCGCGTGGATGATGCCGCGCGTATCCTGAATGGAGATGCGCTTGCCCGTACCGTTCCACCCCGTATTGACGAGGTAAGCACGCGAGCCGTGCTCCTGCATCTTGCGGACGAGCTCATGCGCATACTTTGCCGGATGGAGTTCGAGGAACGCCTGTCCAAAGCACGCGGAGAACGTCGGCGTCGGTTCGGTGATGCCGCGCTCCGTGCCCGCGAGTTTCGACGTGAAGCCCGAGAGGAAGTAGTACTTCGTCTGCTCCGGCGTCAAAATCGAGACGGGCGGCAGCACGCCGAATGCATCGGCAGAGAGGAAGATGACGTGCTTTGCATGCGGGCCTGCCGACTTCTTCGCGACCTTGCCCAGCACGATGTGCTCGATGTGATCAATCGGATAGGAGACACGCGTATTCTCCGTCACCGTCTTATCCGCAAAGTCCACGCGCCCAGCGAGATCGACGGTCACGTTCTCGAGAAGAGCATCACGGCGAATGGCGTTGTAGATGTCGGGCTCCGCCTCGGGGTCGAGGTTGATGACCTTCGCGTAGCAGCCGCCCTCATAGTTGAAGATACCCTCATCATCCCAGCCGTGCTCGTCGTCACCGATCAGGAGGCACTCCGAGTCCGTCGAGAGCGTCGTCTTGCCCGTGCCGGAAAGGCCGAAGAACAGCGTCGTATTCTCGCCGTTCATATCCGTATTTGCCGAGCAGTGCATGGAGGCGATGCCCTTCAGCGGGAGATAGTAGTTCATCATCGAGAACATACCCTTTTTCATCTCGCCGCCATACCACGTATTGACGATGATCTGCTCGCGGCTCGTGAGGTTGAACATGACCGCCGTCTCGGAGTTCAGGCCGAGATCGCCGAAATGCATAACGCGCGCCTTCGCCGCATTGTAGACCACGAAATCGGGCTTGAAGTTCTCGAGCTCCTCTGCCGTCGGACGAATGAACATATTCGTCACGAAATGCGCCTGCCAAGGCACTTCGACGATGAAGCGAACAGCCATGCGGGTATTTTCGTTGGCTCCGCAGAAGGCATCGACGACAAAGAGACGCTTGTTGCAGAGCTCGCGGATCGCGATCTCGCGCACGGAGTTCCACGCTTTCTGCGAGGCGCGGTGGTTGTCGTTCTTGTAGGCGTCGGAGGTCCACCACACCGTGTCATGCGAAGTCTCATCGTCCACGATGTACTTGTCCTTCGGCGAACGTCCCGTGTAGATGCCCGTCATGACGTTGACGGCGTCCTTCATATTCGTGACCTGTCCGCGCTCATACCCCTCGAGATCGGGGCGCAGTTCCTCACGGAACAGCTGATCGTAGTCCGGATTGTGGACAATCTCCGTCGTCCCCGTGATGCCGTATTGTGTCAGATCAATATTTGCCATAGTTACCTCTTCCTTCCAAAAGATCGGTGTCAATGGATGCGGAATGCGTGACTTTTCGTCTCTTATTCCCACACTCTGTCACATTTCTACATGAATAGGAAAAACCCTCTTTTATTGTGAAAAAAATTCCGCGATTCAAACTCTATCTACGTGCAAAGTCCAGCACGGCGTCGCGCATCCCATCCTTTTCACAGACCTCCTTGTGACGGACAGGTGCCGTGCGCAGTGCGGCAAGGCGCGGCGGAATCGGCACACCGCTGCGCGCTTATGCAGGCACTCCATCAACGTGAACTCATCCAGCCCGTCCGTATCCTTGCCCAGTGCCTGAAGCACACTCGCGCCGAATTTGTACGGACTTGCCGTCGAAAGAACGATCATCGGCCGCATGTCCCCCGTCTCGCGTCGATAGTCTTCCGCCACACGATAGGCAACCGCTGTATGCGTGTCGAGGGTGTAGTTTGTCCGCTCGCAGACGATACGGATTTCCTCCCCCGTCATCATATCGCTTGAGAATGCTGCCCAGAAATTCTCACGAAGCGCAGAGAGAATCATGCTCGCGTCATACGAGCCCTCCTCCGTGAGGGATCTCATCCATGCGGCGACCTGTGCCGTGTCCTCCGTCAGATGATAGAGGAGACGCTCGAGATTGCTCGAGACGAGGATGTCCATGGACGGCGACATTGTCTGATAGAAGGGACGGCGGCGATCATAGATGCCGCGGCGCAGAAAATCCGTGAGCACGTTGTTCTCGTTTGATGCACAGACGAGTTTGCCCACGGGCAGCCCCATGCGTTTTGCATAGTAGCCCGCGAGGATATTGCCGAAGTTCCCCGTCGGCACGGTGAAGTTCACCGTGTCGCCTGCCTGAATCTTCTGCGCCGCAAGGAGATCGGCGTAAGCGCTGAAATAGTAGACAATCTGCGGCACGAGCCGCCCCCAGTTGATGGAGTTCGCTGAGGAGAGCTTGGTATGGGCGGCGGCGAGCTCCGCTGCCATCGCCGCATCGCCGAAGATCTCCTTCACGCCGCGCTGCGCATCGTCAAAGTTGCCGCGCACGGCCACGACGCGGACATTGTCCCCCGCCTGCGTCACCATCTGGAGCCGCTGGATGGGGCTGACGCCACCGTCGGGGTAGAACACCATGATGCGGATTCCCTCGGCATCGGCGAAGCCCTCGAGTGCCGCCTTGCCCGTATCGCCCGAGGTGGCGACAAGGATGAGAATCGTGTCCTTCTCTCCCTGTTTCACGCGCGCCGTGCTCATCAGCTGCGGGAGAAGCTGGAGTGCCATGTCCTTAAAGGCACTCGTCGGGCCATGCCAGAGTTCGAGCACCTCGAGATCACCGACCGACGTCACAGGGGCACGGCGCACATCGTCAAACGTCTGCCCATAGGCACGGCGCACGCAGCCCGTGAGCTCCTCCTCTGTATAGTCCGTCAAAAAAAGGCGCAGGATGCGTACGGCACGCTCCTCGTATGAGAGCCCCGCCAGTTCCTCGATGGCAGAAAGCGGCATCTGCGGGAATGACGCAGGCACAAACAGCCCGCCGTCCGAGGCGAGCCCCTTGAGAATCGCCGCAGCAGAGGAAACACGCTCCGCACCTCCGCGCGTGCTGAAGTAATCCATTGTATACATCCTTTCATTTGGGCATTGCCCTGCATCTGTGCTATACTATGATTCGTGTTTTGGGCGATGTTATCGTGCTTAGGGAAGCACTGATAAATTCGGTACAACCATCTTGACGCATCTTTTTTGCCCGCACTTCGGCGGAAAATCCTCC
>JABZYJ010000007.1 GCA_015265235.1 Selenomonas sp.
GCCTTGTCTTTGTCCTTAAACCACGCGCCCGCTTCTTCGCGGTTTCCACTATAGTCGGCAACATCCGCGTCCTTCCTGCGTTGTGCCTGATATATCATCAGACCCGCAGCCGGATCGATCGCGTTGCTTGAGACAAACCATTCGCTCTGCATGTTGTTCCTCCTTTGCTCACGCGCGGATGGACGCATTTCCTTCGCTTCGTGCGCCTCAACATCGCGCTCCTCTTCTTTCTGCGGTGCATATATGACAGGATCATACAGGCCTGTATAATCCTTCCCGTAGACAAAATCCTCCCGCTGCTGCAGCATCTTCATTTCTTCCGTGACGCTCGCCTCCGGCGGAAGAAGGTGGGCTTCCTGGGCAAGTCGGTGGACGATACTGTCCAGATAGGAAACGACGAGCGAATCTCTCTCCTGCGGCGGAGAGCGAAGGAATGTCCGCAGAGCTTCCTTGCCCGCCAGTTGGTTTCTGAGGATTTCCCCGATTTCAATGATGTTTCTCTTTTTCCCGATCAGCGTGCGGTTTGGTTCAGGGGCACTGCTGGCAATGGAGATTCTTTTCTCCCCCTGCGCAGTACGAAGGATTGCCTTGTTCCCTTCGGGACGAAGATCCAGTTCTATGACAGCACCGCCGATGAACGCACTCTTCGCCTGAGGCCGTTCTTTCTCTCCCGGAGAATCGCTCTGCAGGACGACCTGTACGCAATGCAGATGCCGCCGCTCGATCCGCAGCGTATCACGCGCAAGATCGTACGTCATATCCTCGCGAAACGGGATGATATTGTCGTTTTCTTCCGGCATACGCGCACCTCCTCTGCATCAAAAATCAGGCATTGGCTGTGACTGATAGAATTTTCGCCCTGTATCCGTCTCGTAGGATTCGAGCATGACCCGATCTCCGGGATCACCGGGGTTAAAGAAGTGATAGGAGCCGTTCATCTGCTGCTCTTCCTGCCGCTGTTTATCTGCCGTATCCTGCATCTGTCGAACGTTGCGGATCTGGATCTGATCCCCCATGGCATTTGAGAGCTGCATGATGGCCATCTGCTTGATCGCTTCGATCTGCGCTCCTGCCTGACGTGCCTGTGTCTCTCCGACCGCCTGATTCGAGTTTTGCAGTGCAGTTTGGAGTGCCGTCATGATCTGATCCATGTCCTGGTAGCGGTTGATGGTGTTCTGCGTTGCCGCTGTGTAGCTGTCCGACATGAATTTGCTCGTCTTGCGGTAGTCGATCGCCTTGCCCGCAACACCATCGTCATAGTCCCGTTCAAAGGCCTCCGGATGGAGGTCGATGTTCGTGCGGTTTTCTGCCATGGAGTGATAAAGGGTATTGATGTCCTTCATCCCCTGTTCTCTGCTCTCCTCCGGGAGCTTTCTGGCGTTTTCCTCCTCGATGCCGAGTTTTGCCGTCAGTTTTTCAAGCCAGGAAACGAACTTCGTCCCATAGAGGATGCTCTTAATATGCCGCGTGTAGTCATAGACATTGCCCCCGTTTGCGGCGAGGTCTTTCAGGGCAAAGGGGGACGGTGCACTGTCCGCCCAGGAGATGCTTGTGGGGCTGTAATAGTTCGGCGGATCATAGGGCTCTGTTACGCCCGGAATTGACCACGCATAACCGATGCCGGCAGCCCCCATAAAGCATACACAGAGTGCTGCGGTCACTTTCTTTGACCGTTTCCATCGTTTCATATCTGATCTCCTCTCTATTATGTGCCGGGCAGGAATTTGAACCCGTTGCCTATGCCAAACTGCTTGATGACCAGCTGGGAGAGCTTGTCTCCCATCATGACAAACAGGAAGCAGACCAGGGCGAGTTTCAGCAAAATAGCGACCTGAAGGACGTGCTTGGTCTTTTGGATGGAGTTTGATGCCGTCACGACCTTGCGCCAATATCCGCCGCTGCGGTCACCGTTCCATGCCCCCGCTGCTTTTTCCCAGCTGCCGTTTGCATCATAGAGCTCCAAGAGGTGATGACGCGCCACGGCGGTCTGCACATTCTCCGGCCACGGCGTCGTTGCCGGTGGGAATTGATCTTCCCATGCGCCGCTGTAGGGTCTCGACTGATACCCTGGATCGCTCCATGCCTCCGAGTCATCTGCCCATGGCATCGGCGGCGGCTCGAATCCCGCTCTTTCGCACCAGACATTCCAGTACTCGTAGCTGATCTGATACGCACCGTAGCCCCATCCATCCTGTGAAGGAGTCTGGAATGGATGCTCCTGTCCGCCGGTCTCGACACGGCGGATTGCCTCGAGTACCTCATCGATGCCCTCGCGCCCGCCGAAGTTGCCGTTGCTGCTCTTCATCGCCTCTTCCACGGGGACGGTCTGCACATGGATGAGATCATCCACCACCATGTTCGACATGACGGACTGCAGCATCAGAGCAAAGAAGCAGAAGAAAAACAGTTTGATCGAGGCACTGAAGATGCCGTTCATACTGTTCTCTGCATAGCGGCGTGACCACTTGTGTCCCGCAAACATAAAGTTCGCCAGGCTGAACACGGCAACGAAGTAAAACTCGAGGTACGCCAGGATGATCTCAAAGGCAAAGAGCAGGAACGAGCCAAAGATGATGAGGAGGAAGATGCTCCCGAACAGTCCCGTGACGATTTTGTTGAGCCAGTCAAAACCGCTCGCATCCGTTTCGTTGAGAACGGTAAAGATCGGCTCGATGATCTGTGCTCCCTTTGTCACGAGTGCTGTCGGATCGACGAGCATCGCTTTTGCCTGAGTAAGATCCACACCACTTGTCGCTGCGCCCAGGCTGAGGAAGAGGTCGCGTGAACCGTTGATGAGGAACGCGCCCCAGTAGGTGATGGTGTAAAAGAGCAGAAGATAGAGCAGCATCTTGAGTGCCAGCAACTTAAAGATGCTGAAGCTCGGCTCCTGTCCTTTCTCTCGATCGACACTCATCAGGATGTAGGTGAGCGCGAGATCAATCGTCATGAGGATGCCGATCACGTACTTTATGATGTCCTTGAGGAGATCCACTGCCTTGGTGCATGCGAGGGCAATGGTATCTATCGCTTTCTTGACGGGCTCCATAAAGGCAAATGCAGCATCCCAGACCATGCGCTTTCCCTGACGGCTCGCTGCAAGGCCGTCATCTGTCGCATTGTCCGGAAGCCACGGCGCATACGGATGATAGAGCGCCGGACTGATCGGCGAGTCATTGATCCGTACTTCAAAATGCAGATGCGGTCCCGTTGATACGCTGGTCGCCCATGCCGGCCCCAGATACCCGATCAGCTGCCCACGCTGCACATGATTGTCAATGCTCTCCTTGATGGCAGCAGCCGGTAGATACCCATCGTTCGGGTCAAGGTCACCGTACCATGTCTGGAACATGCTTCCGTCAGGCGCGGTATGCTGAAGGATGACATATCCATCAAATGAGTCGTCCTGCACGGCGAGAACAACTTCTCCATCCGCAACAGCATAGACAGGCTCATGTGCCTCGCCGCCGATGTCGATGCCGTTATGTCGGCGCACTACTCCCGTGATGGGATGCGTACGCCCCGAGCTGAACGGACTGGTCACCTGGATCTCGTGTCCATGCAGCGGCGCATCCATCATCAAGAGCGCGGCCGCACTCACGGATGTGGATGATGCCAATAGGAAAAGGACAAGCAGCAGCAAAATGTATCTCGATTTCATGTGCGGAATCCTCTCATACAGATATATATTCATAGTACCCCAGAACATCTGTGAAATTTTCCTATCTTTTTTACACTTTAACGATATAAGCGACTATATACAGTTGTTATTTTGTGCAAGCTGCGGTATAATCGAAGAAGGAGGGAAGTGGACGATGAAGAATATATTACGGCACAGAGAGTATGTCGGCTCGGTGGAGATCGACGAGCATGAGGGCTTCCTCTATGGGCGCGTGCTCGGGATCCAGGAGAAGATCACGTACCGTGCGGAACGCGCGGACGAACTGGTCAGGCTGTTTCGTGCGGAGATTGATGCGTATCTTGACCGCTGCGCACGGGAAAACGTTGCGCCAGAGATTCCGTACAAGGGCAGCTTCAATGTCCGCATTGCCCCGGCATTGCACCGCCGGCTTGCGATCCATGCGATCGCAACGGGGACAAGTCTCAACCGCCTGATCGAGCACATTCTGTCTTCATACGCGTCGCTCTATGAGTCACCAAAGGATACATCGGTACGATAAGGAGAGTGATTTCCATGGGAATTTTGTCCAGCCTGAAACAGTGGAACGATGAGTGCAACGAACGGGGAAAAATCATTGAACAGCAAGAGGCTGAAAAACGTCGCCTGAAGTGGAAACAGGAAATAGAGGATTATATCGACAGCTACCCCAATACAGCACACGTTATCAAGCATCTACTCGATGTATTTGCCGAATGCGACTTAGATATACTCATTAAAGGGCAAGCCCCTAAAATATCCGCAATGCTCGGAGAAATCTACCGCAATCAAGCCGATGTTTCGCGTTTACACGAACTGGAAGGACGATATGAGGAACTAAAAGAGCGGTATGACGAGCTCAAAAAAGAATACGATAGGCAAAGCGAACTCATTGCAGAAATTGCAAGGAAGAGCACCCCTCTAACGAGATAAAAAATGCTTCTCCATCCATCAACTGGATCGAGAAGCATTTTTTTATTTGATCGGTGAGAGTTTCGAAATATCTCTTGCAACATCATTCGCGACAGTTGCCGCACCGCGTGCCACTGTTGCTATGCCGCTGCCCGCGCTTTTTACCCCGTTCTTTGCGCTCTGCGCGATACTTTTCCCACCGCTTACGGCAAGTCCCGTTGCCGTAGGTGCTTGTTGATTGGCGCCTACGCCAAAGTATTTTTGTGCTGCCTCAATTCCCGCCTTCGTAGACTTGCCAACCATAGAGTCTCTTGCATAGTGCCCCATACCTCGTCCGGCAGCGGACATCATCATGCCAGTCCCGGTATTCATGGCGTTTGCGCCGGCGCGTGCGAGACCAGCTATGCCACCGCCACCTTGTCCATATCCCGCCACCGCAGATTTTGCCATATTGCCCGCAACACTTGTTCCGCCAGATGCGATCGCTGCGCCGGCAGCGACACCGGCGGAGGTCACATTCTTTGCGGTCTGTGTCATGCTCGCACCGTTGAGCGAGGGAGAGCCGCTGAGAAGTCCCTGCACCAGGTCGGGGATCTTCTTGATGAGGAGATACAGCAGAAGACTCACGACAACGGCCTGGATGAGGACGGGCATATTGCCGATGATACCGCCCTTAGAGGGATCCTGTGCGATCTTTGCAAATTCATCACAGTAGTCCGTGAGGATCCTGCTGCTCATTGCCGTGAGGAAGGAGATGACGGCGACCTTGATCGCCAGGTTGAACATGGCACCCAGAGCCCGTTCAAAGAGAAACTTGGTCTGCGGAAGCGCAGCGAACGGAATCAGGGGGATGGTGATCATCGCCATGGTGAAGAACTCAATCTTTGCCATGAGCATCTCAATCCCTGCCAGAACGAGCAGGATAAACATGATGACAAGGCAGAGGATGGTAAACAGCCCGGAGATCGGCGACCAGATCGAGAAGGCCTCCTGTGCTGCACCGTACCCCGTTGTGAACATCGTGACTGCATTTGCAATGAGTGAGCCGGAGCCCATCCCGTCACTGTAGCCGCCCGCGTGATACCCGATCGCCTGAAAGCCGCTGCACAGGCTGCCCATAATGTCAATCCCGTGGCCGTACCAGTTCAGGATGAGGAAGAGATAGAGCCCTGTCTCGAGGAGTATCTGGACGAGGAATTTCATCTTATCGCCGCTGATGAGATCGAGGGAGATCTTCACGGAGGCGGAGATTGCCGTCAAGACGATGAGCAGTTTCGCAGCGACAGGCATGATGCTGACTGCGCCGGACTTCGTATAGTCGATATAGGTGCGTGTAAATGGCTGGAGGAAGTCATACCATTTGCTGTCCTCGTCCGCAGTAACGTGCATCCGGTACTCGAACGGTGCCTGATCTGCGCCGCCGAAGTTCCCGCCGAACGCACTCATGAGCACCGTGCCGAAGTTGAGCGCAAGCCCGATGCCGAGGATGATGTTCCATGTGGTCTTGTTGGCCGTCTCGACGTTGAAGGCAATCATGATGCCCGCGAGTGCGATCATGATGGTCGATATGATCCGCGCGACGGTAAACATGCCGTTCGCCATGGTAGTGAGGTTGTTCTGGAAGGCATTGTCGCCGCCCTTTAGCCCAATGTCAGAACTAAAGCTCGCTGCGGCAGATGCCGTTGTGCCGTCCGCCAGGACGAGAACAGCGACGAGGACAAATATGCCGAGCGGCAGGATGTGCCGCATTGTCTCAGTGCATCGGTGCATATCCACCACTCCATTCATTGCTGTGCCTTGATGCTGGCAAGAGCAGCCTTACCTGCGGCAAGATTGCGCTGTGCCGCCTGTTGCTCATTCGACTCAATGGTCGCGCGGCGCAGGTTCTCTGCCTGGTAGTGCGATGCCTCAGCGGCAACGGCGTTGCTATACATCTTCGTCATCTGGAGCAGTGCCAGAACGCTGTTGGCGTTGATGGCGTTGCCCGACTGCATGACCTGCATGGTTCCCTCCGCCTGATTCGACGCATTCAGGGCTTCCTGCGTGGACTTTGCGATCTCGAGGTTTGCCTGCTGCGTGTTCTGGGCAGACTGCGCTGCATCCTTGAATGTGGCCGCGAGTGTCTCTTCCCGGCGGCGTTCGTTCAGGATGCCTGTGGCGACGGTCGTGTTGCCATTGAGAATGGACTGTAGATCGCCAAGACGCTCACGCCAGACGGTATCGAGAGGATTCGGATTCGTTCCGCCCTTTTTGTCCCCCCATATCTTGCCGAGTACGCCCTCCTGCCCCATCTTCTCGTCAAAGATCTGTTTCTGCTGTGCGCCCTGCATCTGCGCATACTTTTCGATCTCTGCACTGCCGATCTTCTTGGAGTTGAGGATCATGAGTGCCAGCTCCTTCTCCTCGGTCGAGAGGATCTTAGCCGTCTGGATGGCCGTTTTGATCGCTTCCTCGATGTTCTTTTGGTCGATGACTGCAATCGCCGCCTCGCTGTGATGCCCTGCCGGGATCATGGCGAGCAGCGAGGCAGAGATGCCGAATGCGACACCGACGGCAACAGCTGTTTTTCGGATGGTCATGGTAAACACTCCTTTTTGACAATTCTCCTCCATAATCTATGGTACTGGTAGACAGCAGCACTGCCGGCGTTGTAGGCGGCGACGGCCGTACTTACGCCGTATTCGCCGAGCCCGCCGAAGTTGTCGAGCTGTGTGCGCAGGTAGATCGTTCCGCCGAGGATGTTGCCGAGCGGATCATAGGGGTTCACGCCGATGCCGGCTGCCGTAGCGGGCATGAGCTGCATGAGTCCAATCGCACCGGCGGGGCTGCCCGCGCCCATGTAGAAGTGGGATTCCGTCTCCATGACGGCCGTGATGAGGAGTGGATCGACGTTGTAGCTTGCCGAAGCGTACAAAATGGCATTCGTGATCCAGTCGCACTGCGCCGTGTCTCCGTTATAGAAGCTGGCATCGGTGTAGATGACGCTGTAGAGATCGGCGGCTTCTCCCCTGCCCGGCAGGAGGACGCTCAGTGAGAGCGCACAAAGGACAAATAATCTGATATAGTGCATAGCATTCTCCTTCCTTGTCTGTTCTTTTTAGTATAAACGACAGGAAAGGGAAAAAAATCCGCTCTTTTGCACATATAAAAAGAACTTGCCGTCATGACAAGTTCTTTTTATGTATCTATACTGCGGTCAGCGTGTGTACGCTGCTTGTGGTGTATGCGTATGGTTCTATCTAGTTCTGTCGTCGCTGATGTCAGTTGTCCGTCTCCAACAAAAAAGACAGCGTAAGGCTGTCATGTATGATATACTGTTAAAAGGTGTTGCCAAGACGGTAGGCGGTCAATCTTAGCCCCTAGAGAGGGGCGATGCCGATGACGATCAACGATTTACTTGCGTTGCTTCTCGTGACGCTTTTTATCCTCGTCGTTCTAAAAGCATAAGAAAGCCCGCCTGACCCTGCAAAGTTTAGGCGGGTTTTCTCGTTTAACCCAGCGGGGCTGACCGTCTACCGGCAGCACCTTTCTATGTCTATTATAACTTCCCTCCTCGTTTTCGTCAAATCGTTCTGCTCTCACTGCATGACGTAGGAATTTCCCTTGCCAGCAATCTGTCTCATTTCAATGAGAATTTCTTTTTCACTCCATCATAAAATTCATCCACTCGATTCTCCAGGCGCGGATCTTCCTGTGTAAAGATCGCTGTGTAGTCCTTTTTCTTGTCCTTCTTGGCGAGAGCGGCAAGATACAAGCCGATCGCAACGCCACCAACGACACATAAAATCCACGAAAGCATAATGTTCTCCTTTCATCGAGTGACAGCGTTCTGCTGCTCTAATCCTTTGGTTTCCGCACGCTCTTCTTTCCTGTTCTGCTCCTCAATCTGAAGAGAGACTTCGTTCATCCGTCGGGTTTTTGCCCGGTATTCCTCCTCCTTAGCGAACGGCTTTCCAAGACCTTCCTTGCAGTCCTTCACCTCCTGATGCAGCCGATCCAGTTCCGCCGCTGCTGATGCCAGTTTTTCGTCAATGCGCTTCGGCGCATTTGCGAGACGTGAGGCGTTCTCTTCAGGCGTCGTCAGCCCGATCGGAAAGCGTGTGGAGCTCATGCCGGTCAGTGCGACCTCCATGCCGCGCTTATCTCCGCGCACCACGGATACCTTCAGACCGCGATACTCTCCGCGCGGTGTTTCGGTCAGCTTGCCGTCGTAGATGGCTCGTGCGCATTCGGCGAATGCTTTTCCGATCTCTTCCGGTGTCCGATATGTCTCTCCCTGCAAGACAAGGGACTCGTCCTGTGAATGCGCATTTAGTGTATTCACATCTGCACGCAATGCTTGAACGAAGCTATCCGCCGTCTTGACAGCGACAGGCAGATGAACGTTGAGCTGATTTTCCATGCGTACATGGTCATCCAGATACTGCGCACGTTCTGCCTCGAGTTTCTGCAGGTCATTCCGCAGCTCGAACTGTTCCTTGTAGAGCGGATTCCCCGTACAGGCGGCCTTTAGCTGTGCATAGGTCATCGTAAACTCGTCTACGTCCTCCGCTTCACGTACAGGAATCTGCTCCGTGAATACCTGTGAGATGAATCGCTGCTTTGTCTCGTTGGTCTGCCACATATAAGAATCAAAGGTGGAATCCGTTACATAACGGAAGATTTTTACTTGCTTGTTTTCGTTGCCCCGCCGGACGATACGGCCAAAACGCTGCTCGATCTGACTCGGCTTCCACGGACAGTCCAGATCATGTGATGCGATGAGTTTATTCTGGATGTTTGTCCCGACCCCCAGCTTGTCTGACGAGCCAAGCAGAACGCGCACATCACCTTTCCGCACTTTAGCAAAAAGCTGCTCCTTCTTTGCGGGCGTGTCGTAGTCATGGATAAAGGCAATTTGTTCCTTTGGAATGCCGCGATCCATGAGCTTTTCGCGCAGGTCATCATAGACGTTGTACGGTGCCTTGCTGTTTGGGGTGGACTGGTCGCAGAAGACAACTTGCGTAGACTTCTGCGCGTTCGTCCGCTCATAGATGCGATAAACATTATTCGCACATAGGCTAACCTTTCCCGTCGGGTTATCTTCGTAGTCCGCATTCAAAATGCGCGGATTCAGTGCGGTGGACTGCCCCTCCTTAATAACAACAAGCATGTTGTCCATGCCCTTTCCGCTCGACGGATCGGCTCCCTCACGCAGCTTAATCGGGTTGCGCTGACGGATCCGCTTCGCACGTTCTGCCAGACGGTCAACCAATTCTTTCTGCACGGCGGAAGCATCGGATTTGACGATCTCAATCTCATATTCCGGTACGGGCAGTTTCAGCCCCTCAGCGGTCTTTACATCCGCAAACTCTTTGAACATGCTCGTGAGTTCCGGAATGTTGTTGAACCGCGCAAAGCGGGTCTTTGCGCGAAAGCCCTTGCCGGCAGGATCGATCTCCATGGTCGTCGTTTCCTGTCCGAACGTACTCGCCCATGCGTCGAAATGATAAAGCCCCTGTGACTTCAACCGGCTGGGGCGAAGATACCGCTGCATAGTATACAGCTCGGCCATAGAGTTAGAGATTGGTGTGCCGGTAGCAAAGACGACGCCCCGTTCATTGGTGATCTCGTTCAGATACTGAATCTTGGCCAGGAGATCGGTGGATTTCTCTGCGCCCGTTGCGTTCAGCCCCTGGATCTTCGTCGTAAACGAGAGATTTTTATAAAAGTGTGCCTCATCGACATACAGTCGATCAACGCCCAGCTGCTCAAACGTGATCGTCGCATCCTGACGATTCTGGTACGCCTCCATGATCGCTGCATATTTTCTCCGAAGTGTCTTGATCTGTTTTTCCGTCTGCTTTATCGTAAATACGCTGTGATTCCCTTGCTCCATCTGCGCCAATGAATCGGTCAGCTGCTCAATTTCATGTTTGACGAACTGCTCCTGCCGCTCCAGGGAAAGAGGAATCTTACCGAACTGCTCATAGCTCATGATGACGGCATCCCAGTCCTGCCCTGTGATTTTCGCACAGAACTCTGCCCGCTTTCCCTTCTGAAAGTCCTTCGGCGTTGCAACGAGGATCTTTGCATTCGGATACAGGCGCAGGAACTCTGCGCCGAACTGTTCCGTCAAATGTCCAGGCATAATCATGAGAGATTTCTTGCACAGTCCAATGCGCTTGGATTCCATCGCCGACGCCTGCATCTCGAAGGTCTTTCCTGCACCAACGACATGAGCGAGAAGAGTGTTCCCGCCGAACATGGTACGAGCAACCGCATTTTTCTGATGCGGTTTCAGCTCGATCGCAGGATTCATCCCGGGGAAGGTCAGACATGACCCATCAAACGTACGCGGTACGATATTGTTGAAGTGCCGATTGTAGTAGCTGACAAGGCGATTCTTTCGATCCTCATCCCGATACACCCATTTGACGAAGGCATCGCGCAGATCGTCCATCTTCTGTGCAACCAGCAGAGACGCTTTCTCATTGACGCGTCCTTCCTCATCGCGAATGCGTATCTGACGATGGTTCAGTGCTGCCTCAAGAACGTCAAGTGCACTCGTGTTCTGCGTTCCGTAGGTAGAGTACATTTTTACCTTGTTTGAGGAAACATGATTCTTCTTCTCGACCTTCCACTCTCCTGTTGCCGGTGCATACAAAGTGATTTTTTGCAAGGACCGGCATTCCAGTGTGTCTGCAATGAACTGATCGATGTCGTCTGCGGGGATCCACGTCGCCCCCAGATTGATTTTAATTTCATCGGCCGTGAGATCCTTCGGTTTCACCTTTTCGAGCGCGGCATAATTCTTTTCTGCCCGCCCAATTTCATCGCGCAGATAGGCAATGAGCGAATCGGTACTATTCTCGCATACCTGTTTCAGGCGTTCATCATAACTGCGCAGGTATTCCTGCAGGTCAATAGCGAGCTGTGCTGTTTCCAGTACCTCGGGATGCGCTCCATTTTGATAGGCAGAGAATTTCTGATAGAGAAAGCCCATCATCTTATCGGTAATAAACTTGCCGCTGTCGCTTTCTCTGATGCCAATAGCATTCAGTGTATCTGAAAAGATGCGGTGCGTGTCGTTTACCGTGAAGCCAAAGTGGAGATCGTTGCGCAGACATTCCAGATAAAAGAGTGGATCATTCAGCTGTTGGGCAAACTCCGGCGCATTTTCTGTCAGGAAACGGAAATACTGTTCCTGATGGAATTCCCCTGTATGAGACATGACGAAGTAAAAGTATCCCCTCTTTTCTCCGCGAAATAGGTCTTTCTTTTCCTCATCTGTGAAGTCGCGAACCCCACTCACACCTACTTGATATAGTTTTTTCATGGAGAGATCCATGTCCGACTGCCCGTGAGGAAAGAGCTTCGGGATTGGAAAGGTCTGCTCTCTGGCGATTCCCTCCATTTCCCGCTGCCATTTTTGTCGCTGCTGCGCAAGCTTTTCCATGCGCCCACGAACATCTCCCGATAGATACTCATCAGCAGGAACATAGGAGTTCGTCTCCATGTCTTCGAAGATACTGACATACTCCAGATCCTTGATGATTTCCTTTGCGGGTAGATCGGTCAAGGACGACATGTAGGGAATATCCACCCGGCCTTTCTCCTGCATGGAGACCATCAATGCCTCACTCGGTGTGTCCGCGTGCGTTGGTGGCGTATAGGCGTGTATTGTCCGCTTGGAGAAAATATCCGAAAGACCGACAAGCTCTCCATCTTCGACGACTTCCAGAGAAGTCAGAAGCGGATAGGAGGCGTCGTCTCCGAAGTGACGCCGCAGACGTGTATCCTTGAAAATGTTGCCATATTTTTTGGTGTAGCTCTCATAGAGCTCGCGCAGTGCAGTTTGATGCTGTATAAGCTCCGCATCGTTGCAGTCCCGCAGCTCTGCATCGTACATAGCGCGGATGCGATCCCGAATCTGCATCGCCATGTGTACCTGCACAGAAGTCTTCTCATCAAAAGTTCGCGCCTCTGCCGCCCCTTGCGGCGAGTAATAGACAATGTTCCCATCCTTCTCATAATACCCGAAGGGCTGATTCTTCTCTGGAGCATCTTCCTCCTTCGGTATGGGAAGCGGCTGTGCTGATGGTTGATAGGTCTGTGCCGGAAGAGACGCGAGTACAGCCGATAGTTCCTCCGCGAGTGCCTTGCCATCATGTCCATCGACGTACGGAGCGACCCCAAAGGCAGTACGTTGCACGGAAGGTGTCCCGAGGATATTCTCCGGATGCTGCATGAAATAGTGATTCACATAATATTCTGATGTTATATCTTCTCCACCGTGATAATAGGTATGTTCCTGCCGATCGGCGTGTACCCACTCAGGCAGCGGCGCATCCGCAGCAAGCTCCCTTTCCCGCTTGCGAAAGATAAGAAGATCCGAAAGAGCATCTGTCCCCGCGCCCGCGAACAGCTGATTCGGAAGGCGCACCGCGCGAATCAATTCGCCCTTCTGGGCAAGTTCGCGCCGCAGCGTCTCGTCCTTTTTATCCATCGTTCCATGACTTGTTATAGCAACAACAAGGCCGCCGGGACGTATCTCGTCCATCATTTTTTTCAAGAAATAATCATGGACGAAGTAGTTCTTCGAATAATTTGTATCGGTGATGATGTAGTCTCCGAACGGAACGTTCGATATGGCAAGATCAAAAGAATGATTGGGGAAGCGCGTGCGCTCAAATCCCCGCTGTATGATCCTGGCATTGTCCGAGGAATAGCGGGCAATCTTCGCCGACAGGAGGTCAAGCTCCACGCCTACGCGAATGCTTTCTCTCTTCATAGCCTCCGGCATATATTGCAGAAAACGCCCTGTTCCGGTCGACGGATCGAGGATGTTTCCTGCCTGGAATCCCGCCTTATGAAGCCCCTCATAAATGGCCTGGATAATTTCCGGCGGCGTGTAGAACGCATCCAACGTAGATGCGCGGGCAGATGTAAATTCGGCATCCGTCATGATGCCTTTTGCCTGTTCATACTCACTATGCCACGATGCATTACGTGCGTCAAACGCCTCCGGGATTCCCCCGAAGCCGGAGTATGACCGCAGAACAGCAAGTTCTTCTTCCGTTGCCATTCGCCCGCTCTGTTCCAGGTCGTTTGCAATCTGCACAGCCGCGAGGTTGCGTTGGAATACCGCCCGCTTTCCCGCTGTGGTCGTCATATCTGCCGCAAGGTCTAGTCGTGATAGATCAACGGTATGTTCTTGTTCACCTTCTGTCGATCCAGGAGCGTGCTCCTCCGGAATCGAAGATCCCGGCTCTGCTGTCACCTCCGGATCTGGAAAAGGCTGCTCCGCGATTGTTTTCTCCACTTCCTGTTCTGCCGCTGCACGACTCGGTTCTGCCGTTCCTTCTTCCGTCTTTTCCCTTGTTACATCATCCGATGCAGCATCGCCTATAGTGTCTGCGGACTCCTGTATCTCCGCTTCAATCGTGGATCCTTCCACGATTGAAGCTTCTTCGTGTTCCCGACGCGCCTCCGCTGCAGGAGTACTGATCCACGCCCGTGCGATGTCATCATAAGACCGTCCGGACAGCTCTGCAAGCTGGGCGAAGAGTATCTCTCGCACGTCGCTGCTGTCAATGCCCGCATAGGGATATAACGCACTGCCCATAGGGAGCGCATCATCCAATTCGCGAAAGGTAATATCATGCAAGAACTCACCACTCGGATCGTCCGCATGATGGCCGCGATACCATGCTCTGATCGACATCTCCATCGACGGCTCTTCCGGAATATCCGGCGATGTGTCTACAGACTGCGCATCGGCTTCCTGTGCCTGGCTGGAAGCGGCCCGCTCCGGCACAGCTCCATACGTTACAGCAACTGCATAGTATGCCCGTCCGATCAGCCCATCCCGTTCCTCCTGCGCCATTCCATCCGCAGACATAAGTTCGCGCACGAAAGAAAGGTACCCATCACGGGATTCCACTTCCGTGATACGACCTTCCTCACGTGCGTGTTGAATTTCAGAAAAGAGCCCTTCTGCGGCCTCTGCATTCAGCTCCTGTGGAATCTCAATGGAGAGACCTCCTACATGGATGCTTCTTCGATCGGAGGCATTACCTCGTACCGCAGAATCTCCCGCACTTCCGCGAGGACGCTGTTGTACGCTCGGATCCACTTCATCACGTCGCGTTTCTTGAGTTCCTCCGTCACGCCGTCCCGCTTGCAGGCCTCCTCCGTCATCTGTACGAACTGATCGTACACCGCGTCGTCGTAATCTCTCAGATACTGCTCCGCGATCCCCTCTCGCACCATCCGCGCCCACTCTTCCGGCTGTGTCCGGCGCAAATAGTCCCGTCTCATACTCCCCCATTCGCCAAAGTGGCTGTGCAGGATCTCTTCCTCTGTCATTTGACTCCGCCTCCTTGTCCCTCTGCACTCTTTCGTGCTCAGCGCGGACTGCGTTCCCGAGCGCATCCAACATATCTTTTGATACTTCATGCACCGCATTCAGAATAACGGCAATATGCACATTCTGCGGTATATCCTCCTCTATTGAGGAGATCTGTGACTGTGGCAGACCAAGACGCGCTCGTACAACATACTCCACACTGCGGGCGATAAAGTCCGCCGGTTCTATATGCCGCTCCCGTATCAAAGCGGCCGCTTTCTCCTGGATCACAGCATCCAGTGACTGCCCCTGCGTTCCGCCCAATGCGTGTTTTGCCGCCAGCTCATCGGCCGGGGTAAAATCCCACAACACATCCTGCAATTCCGCATCGCCATTGCGAAAGCCCACGGTATCACGCACGTCGTAGACATAGCGTATTGCATACTGGTTGTCTGGCCGCGCCACAAGCAGCGGTATCCCCGCAGCATCTGCCGCAAGTTCGGTATGAAACACCCTGCGCCATACATCTTCCGATGCAACGGCGGTTGCATCATCCGGTGCACGGTCATGCAGGTTGAACTGTTCCACAAGGGAATATTTGTGGAACTTTGCCATCGTATTGAGGAAATTCCTATACTTCGCTGCGTCATCGCCCACCTCCCCCAGGTGTTTTCTGACTTCGTTCCGCAGCATCGTCTGCTCGTCCATCTTGTGTCCTCCTATGAAAGCAATCTGTCACTTCCATAGTAGCCCACAAATCCATTCAAAAAATCCTATGTTTTGCACGAGTGAATTTCTTCATGGTCATTTTAACATACTCTTCTTTTCTTTGCAACTTTATTTAGTCGCAATAAAAAAAGAGCTTCAGATGAAAAAGGAAAAGGGACAGACATTTTGCGACACGTCGCTCAATCACTGTCCCTTTCGATTTTATGGCTTTTGCAGCCGGCAACGTACAGAACCTGTTCTGTACCATGCCGACTGCAACCGCCACCCCACCCACCACCTCAAAGGGCTCTGCCCTCTGCACTCCCGTATTATTATATCTCTCCTGAGACGTTCCGCGTTCGAACGAGGTTTTTCTCCTGCATCGCTTCTCTTTCCTGCGCTTCTTTTTCGATCTGTTTCAGAACGTAGGATGGATAAGGCTGATTCGGATGTTCCTGCGCCCAATCTTTTGGCTTGTAGCGTGACAGGATAGGTGTTAGATTTCTGGATTCTGCCCCGTCATTAAGGAGTGCTTTAACGATTTTGACCTCCATGGTGATGTTGTACGGCAATCGGATCGCCCCCTCAATCTTTTTCCGTTGGTACTGGTACTCGGATTCGAGGTCTTCCCGCATGTCGGAGCGCGGAATCACAACATAGTGACTCAGTTTTTCCTGTTCCCGTATATTCTCATGGTCGGCCAGCAGCTCTTCCTCGGCTGACCGATCTATGTTCATGGTCTTGCCTAGTATCTGATCTTTGACCATGGAGAAGAGTTTCGTCAGGCGAGCTTCACCGTCCTCAGAAGATGCAGGATAAAGTGGTGATGCGATGACGATACCTTCACGCATGCTTGGTTCTACGTCCTGTTCAAAGAGCCGCAGAGCATGTTCTATGTCTATCTGCTCACTCAATTCTCCCCTTTTTAGTCTTCGGAGATAATCCTGATAGATGCGTTCGACAATACGTGCATCATCCACGTCTGTGAGAACGGATCGTTTGTTTTCTTCCATGTAGGCGCGGGCAAAGGAACGATACACGTCCGCGCCGCTCTCCATGCGTGCTGCATGATATGTATCTATCGCCTCATAACGTTCCTTTCCGTCTGATAAGGCAGAAAAGAGTGCACTGAGGTATGCATTATCTTCCCGGCGGTCTGCATGCTGCTCAAAGATTTGTCGAACAATAGGAAGAGGAAAGCTGTCCTGTCGGATCATGGCGAGTCCGATCTGGCAGTCACGCTGGATGGTCGCATCGTCTTCCTGTGCAGAAAGGCGGCGCAGATAACTCTCTTTCGCCTCCCGCATTGTCCCTTTTGCCCGCTCTGCCCAGTTGTCATTGACCGCCTCTATGACTTTGCCGCTATACACCATCATAGCACGCGCATCCGAAAGCTGCTTGGCCATCGGGGACTTATCCCGTATGACGGAAATGACATCCTTTACGTCGTAGCCGCATTCCAAGAGACGGATCGCCGCTGTCAGATCGTGGTCGTATGTTTCTGCCTCAGCGTTGTTCTTAGCGCGATCTTCCACCTCTCTATCATGCCTGGCCATGATTTCCCCGAGTAAATCCAGATAGGCCATTGTGATATTTCTCATCTCTGCCCACCTTCTCGTTCCTTTTCCTTGCAGATGTACTGTCTCACTTTTTCCCCAAATTCAGCATAGGCCATCAGGAGTTCCTGTACTTTGTTTAGTGCTTCCTGTGCTTTGTTTAGTGCCTCCCGCGTTTTATTGAGCTGCCTGATGCAATAGATGTTGAAACAGAGTAAGACAAACGCAAAGAGCAAAAGCGCCACAAGCAGGGAATCATACGACATGACAGCACCTCATTCCTAGTGAAGATGTTACGAAACGACAGTTTCCGCCAGCACATCATCTGTTTTCTCCTCGAGTATGTTGGAGCGAATCAGCCAGCGGCGGTTAAATTCCTTTGTTCCGTAATCCCGCACAATTTCTTTGGCCGCAAGTACGCCCTCGGTGTTGACGGCAACATAGGCAAGGGAGACTGGACAGGCGTCCAGTGCGAGTTCAAAAAGACGTGATCCGTAAGGAGAGACGTAATAATAGTGGCGTTTTTTCGTGGCCGACGCGAGGATCTCAATCTGTCTCTTGTTGAGGCCAAACAGTCCATAGTTCTCGGCTGTTTGCTTTCCCAGCGCATCGTTGTTCGGCAAGAAGATGGGGCTGTTGACAATATCGGTGATGGACTGCGTGGCAAAAATGACGGAGGCATTCGCTTTACGCAGGACTTTGAGCCACTCACGGATTTTCGCCGCAAACTGTTCGTTGTCAAAGAATACCCAACACTCATCCAGAACAATGATCGTCGGCTCTCCCTTTAGGCTTTGTTCAATCCTATGGAAGATATACATAAGCGTTGTCCCGACAATCTGCGGCGTACTCATGAGTTTCTCCATTTCGAAGGTCTGCCATGACCCGAGCTGGAGGCTGTCAACGTCGGAGTCAAAGATACGTCCATAGGGTCCGCCGGAACAAAGCGGAGCGAGTGCTTTTTTCAGTTCTTCCGACTGGATCGCATTCACGAGAGTAGTCATGCGGCGCAGTCGCTTCTTATCACCCACATAGGAGGTCGCTACCGCTTCCAGTGCGTCCCAGATCAGCTGTTTACGCTCCGGTGTGATTTCAAGGTTCTCCTGCCGCACATAGTCACAAAGCCATTCCAACACCCACTGCCGCTCTTTGTCATCGTCGATCTGTGCAAGAGGTTGGAAGGATAATGCACCGGATTCTTCGTTGCCGAGGTCAAAGAATGTTCCTCCGACGCCCCGTGTGAGGACATAGCTGGATGCGCCCTTGTCAAAGACGAAGACACGAGCATTTCTGTACTTACGAAAGGACGATTCCACCATGTTGAGAAAGACGGATTTACCTGCACCAGTCGGCCCGACAACGAGCGTATGTCCGACATCGCCGACGTGGAGACTAAGGCGAAACGGGGTGCTGCCGGAGGTCTGTGTATAAATGAGTGGTGGACCGTCCAGATGATGATTGCGCGAGTCCCCTGCCCAGATGGTAGAAAGCGGCATCATGTGGACGAGATTCGAGCATGAGACCAAATGACGACGGACGTTGCGACCGACGTTGCCGGGAAGTGTCCCCATCCATGCATCGACGCTGTTGAGGTCTTCTATCTTTGCCTTGAAGCCAATGTTGTTGATGGTTTGAACAACAGTCTTCGCACGCATATCTGCCTCATCCGGAGAGTTTCCCAGAATGACGATGCAGGAGGTGTAATAGCCAAAGGAGGTCATATCGGACTCGATGAGTCCCTCCGCTGATTTTGCTTGTTGGTACTTTGCAACGGCGGTCTGGTTGATGTTGCTGTTGTCTTCCTGTCCACTGGCGAATTCACGCAACATGTCCATAACGCTCTTAAATTTTGCCTTCCATTCTTTGGTTTTCTTACTGACAGCATCCAGGGCATCCAGTTTGCTGAGACAATAATACCTCGAAATCCAACGATAGGAGAAGTTCTGAAGGTTGAGACCATCGAAAATGCCGAAGATGGTGTTGTCCATGTATCCGATGATCGTTACAACGCGCATGTGCTTTCTACCGAGCCGTGGTTCAAGGCCACCTGAAAGAGCAGAATCACACAGGAACTGATCAAGCAGAAGCGGATGCTTCGGCAGTCGCAGCGTGCGGCGATTCATCGATATGGTGGAATAAAGGTAGGTCACCATTTCATCCGCAGACAGGATCTCACAAGGAATTTGACACGCAAAGAACGCCTTATAGACTTCTTCGACGACATTGCTGAATGTAGTGAGATAGTCTTCTTTCGTCAGTCCTTTTTGCTTCTTCCCCTCAACAACGAAGGCACGCAGCCGTCCCTCGTGATCGTTCGGCGGCATCCAGTAGAGTGTAGCGTAGTAGTCAGACTCAAAATGGGATTCACCGCTGCTGAAATAGGCTTTCCGCTCGTCATCCATGATCTTGGTGATCGGATCGGGAAAGCAGGAATCTGTTGGGTAGTCCGTTGACGGAATGCGTTGGGCTTCAAAGAACATGACCCATCCCGTTTCCATTGCCATAAAAACGGAGTTCAGCTGCTGTGTCATGATGGAGAGCTGCTCCCTAATCGCCGAGTCCAGATCCGGGCCACGATAGCGGAATGTGGTCTGTATTGAGCCGTCTTTGTTGAGGACAAGTGTCGGATCCCCGGCGATGACCCTCGCCCATGGCAGTGTGTATTTCAGTGGTTCGCGTTTGACCAAGAAACGATCCAAACGATACATTTATCCTTCCCCTCCTTCAATTTTTTCAGATGCAGTTTCCGCGTTTAAGCTGCCTTCCGCCTGTTCTAGTATATCTTCACGCTCTTCCTTTATTTCGATGGTCGCATGAAGAAATTCTGACAGATCATGAAAGCCGGTGACCGGCGGATACGCATTGGCCAGGAAAAGCCCGGGGATGCTCCCCCAAAAGACTTCTTTCAAGTTGTACTCTTCCACAATATACGGGAGCTCGGCCTGGTTTAATATGCCTCGAAGCTCGGCTTGGAAGGGAGCGTCGTGTTCCTCGTCCAGCGGGAAGAGAAGGGTATCTGTGTAATATCCGTTATAGTCACCGAAAAGGTCGTCTGTTGCCATGTGACGAATGACGGAACGTGTTGGAAACCAGCGTGACGTATATTTCAGGAGGTCATGTTTTGCCTGTTTTTTGTTGAAGAGAAGCAGCCTCCGCACGTGTCTGTAGGTCACATGCTCAAGCTGCTGGTATAGGTCATTCGCTCCATCCGGAGCAAACAGGGAGACAGCACAAATCCGTTTGCCATTGATAAACACGTCGTTACTGCCAAACTCAAAATCTACGTTCTGGGAGAGCAGTGCATCCATATAGAGCGGACAATCCGGCATCTCCTGTCGATCTTCCCCCATAGAAAGCGAGAAAGAGAGTACATCCATGATCTCCTGATATTCCAGCAGCCGCGCAGCTGTGAGCTTTTGGAAGTCAGCCAGAAAGCGATGTATTTCCTGATCAAAATAGTCTACACTTCCCGCAGCCATAATACCGGGACGCAGTGCGTTTTCAATGCGGCCATTCGTCTCAAACGGATTCCAACCGATGATAAGGTAGTCCTGCGCCTGTGATCCTACCGCATGCTGGTGCTCATTCCACATGACCCACCCACGACGAAACTCCCACAATGGCAATGTGGAAGATAAATCCGTCGTATACGGATCGTATGTAATGATACTGAACATCGACCCATCTTTCTGCTTCATTACGGACGGACGGATAATACCTCCCCATGGGAGCCATTCCTCGATCGCGGTGGACTGGAGTCCAAATTCATTGAGTGATGCCATGTCGTTTTCGCTGTATCATCCATTCGTCGATACAACATACTCCTTTCTGCATTTCGTTTCTCTGATAGAAAAATAGCCCATCTTAATTGATGAGCCATAAGACACACTATCTTGACAGGAAAGCTGATCGTCCCTGTTTCTCTTGGATAGTACATGTCTTGATCTTCCCTTTCTTCACATTTTGATAATACGAAGCAACAGCTTCCCGGCGTGGGCTGCACTGGAGGACAGCACTCTCTATGCTGGATAGAGAGAATCGTGCCCGCTTCATTTCCATGACAACCGCACGGTCAATCTCGGCCGTGAAGTGTAACAACTCCGCCCCAACGTCCCGCAGGTTTTCCTTCCCGATCAGCGATGTTTTCGGAAGATGAGACTTTACGGCCTTCATGTAGTATTTCGCAGCATCCCCCAGCTCGTTCTCTTCTTCAAGGCTGCAAGATCCGTGAATGACATTGATGCGCCGAAGCGCCTCATGCTGCTCGACCAGTGCCATCGCACGCTGGACATCGAGAGCTCCATGGTTATCGATCTCCCATGTGATTAGAGCACCATGTCTTGCTGCTTTTTCAGCGAGACATGTTGCTTCCGACACGGTATGAACATCCAAAGCACCATTTTCCTCTGCCCACGTACGGTCAATGAACGCAGTAATATGGCCATGTGCTCCACAGCCCCACAGTGCATTATGCTCTGCGTAAACAGGAAAATCGATGACGTTCTTATTCTCCATGCCGACCTCCGCTTTTTACGTACTGTAATAGCGTTTTTTGTTCATATATGACTTGATACAGTCAAAGAACTGAACGTCGCTCTTGCAAACGTAGATGGCCAGAAAATGCAGAAGGAAGGTGAAAATAAGGATGTAAAAGAACCCAAAGTTCAGGATAAGAAACACGGCAAACATCGCGTTCCACACAAGGACAGGCTTGGGAACCCCCGCCAAAAGCGAAGGCTCCGTCAGTCCCCGGAAGAAGTCCACATCATACCAGGAGCTAGCCGCTTCTTCTTTATCTGCCATAATGTATCACCCTCAAAAGAGAAGCCCTGTTCCGAGTTTCGAGACCACGGATGCTGCCCCCATGCCAAGACCGATACCGCCAACGCCCTGAACTCCGCGTTGTGCGATCCGATTCTCGAAGTTCATGGTGACCGAAAGACCGAGAAGCGCAGCACCTGCCGTTCCGATTGCCATCGCAATCGGCCCCGTGATCGTCTTCTGGAACTTCTCAAGGGGTGTCGTAACAACGGAGAAGGTGTCGTCTGCCTGGCTGGCAAACGATACGTCATTCGTCAGAACGACTGCCCCCATCACCCCAAGCTGGAGCATCAGGAGTTTGTTCTCCTTAACAAATTTTCCCGCTGCGTAGATTTTCTGCTTAACATTCATGATAGATGTACCTCCTTAAAGAGCATTCATACGGACATTTTTATCGTACATCGAAATGCCCTCGTAAAATTCCTATGTTTTTTCATTTTGACAAAAATTTTATGCGACTGCGTGATAATTATACTTTTTCGCAGCGGGATCCCAACTGTCAATCTCGAGGATCTCCTGTACTTTCCTGCTATTTCCTGTGTATTTGAGATAGACAACGTAATTCACCGCCTGTGCGATGGTCGACTGCTGCGGATTTCTAGAGACACGTGCCGTCATGTTCTCCAGGCGCAGCAGCGTATCCACGGCAGAGTTGCTGTGGACAGTGGAGCATCCCCCACCGTGTCCTGTAGACCATGCGTCAAGCAGTGCCAATGCCTCACCCGAGCGCACCTCGCCGACAACGATGCGATCCGGTGTCATGCGCAGCACCTGACGCAGACAATCCTCCATCGCGAATGTCGCCGTTGCACGCATCTGTACGCAGTCAGCAGCACTGCACTGCAGCTCCGGTGTATCCTCTATGAGGATGACACGATCCTCGAGTTTTGAGATTTCAGCTAGAATGGCATTGAGAAAGGTGGTCTTGCCGGATTTTGTTCCTCCTGCAGCAATGATATTCTTCTTGGCATGGATTGCATCGATCAGAAATCCATACTGTTTTTCGGTAAGCGTTCCCTGGGCAACATAATCCTCGAGTGTGAAGATGGTTTCTGGATGTTTCCGGATATTGAGTGTCGGCGCAGGGACGATGCGCGGCAAATTCCCTTCAAAACGGCACTTCGGAAAGAACGGGTTTGACGGAATTTCCGCGTCAAGTGCAGGACGATCCGGCTTAACCAACTGATCGGTCAAGGCGGCAACGTTGATGATGATTCCCCGCGTATCCTCGGGAGAGATGCTCTTTCCCGTGTATCCACGGCCTTTTCCGAGGCTGTCTGTCCATATCTTTCCATCCGGATTCACGTACACTTCAAAGACGTTTTTATCCTTCATGAACGGCAAGATGGGCTGCATCGAAGTGATGAGCGCATCCATGGTGATCTGATACTGTTCGCTGTTGCGGTTCATTCTGTCTCCTCCTTATTCATTGTCGTCAAGAATTTTCCATAATTTTCAACGGTACTTTCAGTGAGTGTAAACTCATCGTCCATATCGAGATCATCCGGCGATGCGTCGTCCATATCATCAATTCCGCCCAAAAGGATACTCGAGAATAGATCATCCTCTTTTTCCTCGTTTGGTGCGATATTGCCTTCCGTCTTCTGTATCGCAGCGATGGCTGCATCATTCTCCACCAGCCCCATAGCAGCAATGGACACATCATCTGTGACAGGTACGTCTTCCGCTCCAAGGACATTCTTTCGGCTTGCCTCTTTTTTCTCTATTTCCCTGCGTACGGCAGCTTGATGTTCGTTTTCCACGTCCCCTGCCCGTGCCGGCTCTTCTGGTGCAGTGTCTACCGTTTCCGCACCTTCTGGCCGTGTCCAATGATCGCCGGTCTCTTTGCCTTCGTAATGGTCGGGATGTTGCGAATGGTCTTCGCCTGTCCCTGTAGGCTGTTGGACAGCTTCTTCCTGCGCATCATTTTCCTCCTGATCCGATTTCTTGCCCAAAATACGGGAGACAATTTCCTGCTCCCGTTTTTCTCTCTCCTCCGCAAGCTGGCAAACATACTCCTGATAGGAAAGCCCGGCTTTTCGTGCCCGATCTTCCAGCACACGGCGGCGATCCTCTTCCTTTGCCTCCTGATCTGCTGCATGCACCTGAAACAGTTCCTCAAAATTTGTGACACGCGTTACCGTATCGCTTGTCGCCGGACACTTCATCTGTGTACGCTTGATGAGAAACGGATGCTCATAATAACGCAGCTTGTCGCCAAAGATTGCCTTATGTCCCGCGACAAAGATCAATTCTTTCTCGGAACTCATGTGACTGACCTCATCGGGCGTCATGAGTTCTCTTCCCGTCTGAGAGACGGAATCCGAGCCTTTGAACCAACCTCCTCCGCCGTCACTATGCGACGTAGTGGAGATGGTTCGCTTCCCGAGCGTTTTTGAGATTGCCTCAGCCGTTGCACCGCCGGAGTCGATGTTCGGAGTGAAGTAGATATGGACGTGACAGTTGGAGCCGATGGAGTTGTCCTTCGTGTACTCCTTGTTGAGCTGATTGACATCCTGGCAGACGATACAAACCTTGATCCCATAGCCCGCACAGATGGCAAGGGCAAGCTCTATACATTTCATGTTGCCGAGCTGCGGAAACTCATCCAGCATAAGCAACAGACGCTGCTTCTTCGGCGCGGGTTTATTGGGATCCGTTTCAAATTTCATATCCCGTATGAGTTTTGAGCAGATCATCTGGATAAAGAGACGTGCGATTGGCTTAACCGCCGCAATGTCTTTGACCTCCATACAGAGATAGAGGGAGACTTCCTGCTGCGGGTCAAGCAGATCCCGAATCGCAAAGTCCGAGACAGCGGTGTTATTCTGGACGACCGGATCTTGATAGATCGCAAGAGACGTCTGCGCCGTCTGCATGATAGAGGCTGTGGTCTGCTGCGCACCATTCAGGATGTTCGCCGCGCACTCTGCCACCTTGGGATGCGACAGCAGCATGTGGTATGGCTCGCTTACCGGTAATCCGGCCTCATCAACAGAATTCCACTGGATCTTCTCGCCCTTATCTATTTTCTGCTGCAAGGCGACGCGGATTTCATCGATCGACTTCACCTTTATCCCCAGTTTCTCTACGAACGGGCGAAAATCTTTGATGTATTCACCATAGATTTCCTTGAGCGGATTCTTCTTCCGCTTGATAATGCCGTTTTCGTCCTTCAACGGCTTCCCATCCTCCCCGACCTCCGGCACTTCCATGAATTCTTCGGGGCTGATGTGCGGATAATCGCGCATATCCGTAAACAGCTCTTCCGTCGACTTGTCCGGACTGGACAGGAACGACATGATGTCGGTCGGGCACGGCAGCGGACGATTTTCACGGTCGTGCTTATACAGAAGATGCAGGATAACACCATTGAGAAGAGCTGCCGCAGAGTTTGGCCAGAACTCATCTCCCTTGGATTCGCCATCGGGGCGCACCATGACGGAGACAATGGACTGAACGTCCGAAAGTTCTTCCGTTGTCCGGTAGTTGACTTCGGCAAGCGGATTCCAGCGTGCTGCAGAGCCATCCGTGCAGAGAGGCTGGAATTTGAGCACCTTCTGTTTCAGGACGTTCTTGCGGTAACCACTCGTGAGGCTCCACAACTCCCCCTTCGGGTCGAAGAAGAAGATGCTGTGTTTCCAGATGAGTCCTGTCGGGATGATGGTACAGACGCCCTTACCGCTGCGTGTCGGAGCCATGAGGAGCATGTGCTCAACACCATCATGCAGCATGAGTTTATGTGTGTAAGGATTGATCCCGACAACAACACCGGAGTCCTTGATGATCTTTTCTTTCTTTGTGTAAGGGATCAGTCCAAGGAACTTCTTCTTCGTCTTCCGATACTCATAGACACCGCCGTTCTTCGATGCATACGAACCAAGATCGGACTGGTCAATGTCCTTTTTCGATGCGAAGGATGCACTTCCGTGCGATGTCTGCACCAACAAATTTTTCTTGATGAAATACATTAAGACCATAGAGATCAGCAGCACAATCTGGGCAAGCGCAGAATACGCATCAAGAATGTCAGGTATTGCCCGGCTGATATACTCGTCATACGACCACAGAAGATAATCATAAGGCGGATATATCTTGCTGCTGCCGACGCTGATATAACTCCCAAGCAGCGGATCATAGCCACATTCTTCTGCGACTGCCTGTGTGGCATACCATTGCGTAATGAGCATCAGAACGGCAAAGATCAGTGCTGTATAGAGAAAGGCCTTTTTTTGTGCTTCGCGATTGACTTCCTCATCGATTGTCATAAGGCTCATCATCCCTTTCCATGGATTCACTTCCCGAAAAAAACAGCCCCCTGTCTCATCAGATAAGGAGCTGGGTCCCGTCAAGGCTCTGGCGTGCCTTGCATTTTCTTTCGGAGGTCATCATATACCGAGGTTGGCCGGATTGCCCATCCACCGTTTTGGCCAACATCGAGCATATAGGCAGCCGGATCGTAATGCACCATCTCCATCACATCTGCCGGCTCCGTCGTCCCCGCCGGTGGAACGACGGAAACAACAACACCGCCGGAGGCGGAACTGACCAGATAATGTCGTTGATTGCCATCATCGAAGTACACTTGATAGATATAATAGTGTCCGGCGGGAAGGATGGCATTTTCCGTCATTCCAACGATAGGTGTGGAACGGAACTGCTGTACCTGGCGATCAAGAACAAAATCAACAACAACGCCACCAATCACGGCAAGCCCGGCAAAACCGATCAGGACGCACATGATGATACGATACCACATGGCCGGATCGGCCTCTTTCAATCCAGCAACCACTTTCGCTGGCGCGGCTGTGCTCTGTTCCTCTTTTTTCTCCATCATTGATGTCCTCAGAACGCGATATTCTGCGTCACGTAGATATTGAACGTATACCCCGGCGCAACCGTCGCCGTCGGTGCCTGTGTATCAGTGAGTGCAGTAAATGCCGAAGCGTCCAGCGTGACACGATCCACGGCGAGTGTAGAGAGTGCTGTAAGAGCACTGTTGAAGAGACCCTTCATGAAGTTGCTTCCCGTATGACGATGAAGTTTTCCATTGACACCGGAATAACCAATTCCGTCAACGGCCATCATGGATTTTCCGATGTTCCACGATCCACCGTTTGGCAAGACGACGGTATCAAAGGATATGCCGATCCGCCCTGAGACGGAATTTTTACCGCCGCTGCTGCCTTCAAGCTGTCCAATCGTCCCAAGTACACGGCTTCCGGCAGGGATAATCAGATTGATGCCGTTCACATCGTACACGTCGGCCATCACTTGCGCGATCACAGGTCCCGGCGCATCGGTATTGATGCCGGTCATCAGCATTGCCGGGATCAGGGTTCCTGCCATGACCGTACGATCCGACGGCTCGGTATAAGTTGATGCAGAATTTCGCGTTGGTACGTTATTCCCACGCGCTGCATTGTTGTCATTTGCCGGAGATGCAGAATCCACACCATCTGACGTACTGCCCGCATCCTGCTGTGTCTTTCCCTCGAAGGCAAAGGCGATTGCTGATTTCAGCTGTTCTTTCAAGCGTTCCGCTGCGTTCCGTTCCTCCTCACGTTTACGCTGCGTCTCTTCATCTGCCCGCTGTGAAGGAAGCGCATATCCCTGGCTGTATGCCCCACCGGGCGTAGGAACAACGACCGACGGTCGCTGTACACCGGCGTAGCCTGGCTGCTGAGGAATCGCTTGTACGGTCTCCGGATTCTGCTGCGTCTCCATCGGCGGCGCAGCCGGATTCTGCGCCTGTGGATTTTTCTGTCCATTTTGCCCGTTCTGCCCGGGCGCACGGCCATGTGCTGCATTGGCCCGTTCAAGCGCCCCATAGTCATCGGACAGTTTTGCTGATGCGCCGCCCTGCACACGGGATGGATCAGCAATATCCTCCACGCGTGCTGTCTTTTTCTCCGTCTGTCCGCTGTCGTCACTTGCTGCATAAAAGAATGCCAAACCGAATACCAGGAAGAAAAAGATAACGATTCCCGTAACGACGGGTTTTGAGATGCCAAGGACAGTTTCGTGCTGCCCTTTGAGCATGGACTTATTCCCTTCCGGGGTCTTCGTATCCATCTCCTGATCCAATTCATCCCCAGGAATTGTGAGCCCTTCTGCATCCTTTTTTCTGTTTAGTTTTCGTCCGACGACTTCGGAGAGATTCCCGATAATCTCCTTTATCTTCAATGGAGTCAGCTCCTTTCACGGATTACTTCTTACGCTCGATCGTGACAATATCCCGCTCGCCAAATCGGAGTTCCGCACGGTCGATGACACGATCCAGTGTATAGCAGTTCCCCTTCGCCTTGAAGTTTGCAAGACTGAGATCCTTTTTCCCAGGCTCACGGATAAAGAGTGCCGGAAGGAGCTTGACCCCAGGGTTCATCCGAATGACGGTCTTTTCGCCGTCGTCGAATACAGTTTCCGGGAGATAGTTCTTGTTCCCTTTCACCGTACACTTATAGGAGAAGTTCAGCTTATCGACACTCGTTACACTCATATCCGCTGCAATGGTCTGTTCATCCTTTGCCTGCTGGATGAGGGCTGTCTGTGCATCTTCGAGGCCATAGCTCCATCGTACCATGGGGTTGTACCAGTCACTCACAGTGAGGATCAGCTGATAGCTCCGCTTATTGGTGTTGATGATCAGATTGGTCGTACTGGTCTGCACCACGGGCTTGACGTAGATGTGCGGGACACCGGCCACAGTCGTCGCATTGACCGCCCACGAGCTGGTATCTCCACCGCCGACAAAAGTCACCTGCTCGCCCTTTTTCAGCTCAATATCCGTCAGATAGCCCGTACGGCAGTAGACCTTATAGAGCTGATCCGGCGCATAAGAAAACGTCATTGTACTATTCCCCTGTGCATTGGCCGCATCTTGTGTATAGGATGCGGATTTTCCGTAGGGATTCGGATTGACAAGCGGCTGGCCAGAAGGCGAGTAGCTGGCATTGCCATACTGCTCGTTATTTCCCTTATCCACCATCTGCATCAGCTCAAACTGGAGATCTGCCTGGTCACGAAGGCTCGCTTCAACGTCTGCCAATCGTGCCGCGAGAGTCCGGAGAGCCTCTTCCACATCACTGCCCTTGCGATCCTTTAGTGCCCCAAGCTCAGCGGTAAGACGATCCAGTTCCTGCTGGAGGCGGTCACTCTGTGCAATCGATGCCTGTGCTGCTGCGCTGATGCTCGCATCCGTTGTTTGGGGCTGCGAGGACGTTGCGTGGGCTGCACGATATTCGGACAGCGACGTAGCATTTGCTGTACCTGTGACGAAGGCAGAACACGCAAACGCACAAACGAGAGCTTTAAGATTTTTCTTGTTCATTTTCATCATGGATTCTCCTCTTCATTCCTTAGTTCACAGGAGTCTTCGTCTGCTGATCATTTTTCTGATCCGGCGTAGTCTTCGTCTCTGTATCACGTTCCCACCGCAGGTCTTTGATATAGAGGCCTAACGGATTGACCGCCAGCTTTTCTTTGTCATTCGTCTTGATCTGCTCAACAGTAAATACGCCCGTATACGGAGTTACTTCCTTTTTGCCGGCTCCGGCACGATACTCAACCTCTGACCAGCGCACCTGGTAACTCTTGCCGCCCTCCATCGGGATGACGCTGTTGATCGTGACCTGCACCGTTGCATTGTGGAGTTTCTGTACACGGTTTTCCGCTTCCATACGCGCCGTCAGGATATTTGCGCCATCCTTTGTCAAAAAGCTGTAAGCCGTACTAAGCTGCTTGTTGTAGACGACCTCATCCAACGGGACACTGCGAATATCCTGGACGAACTGACGAATGAAATAGCTATAC
>JABZYJ010000080.1 GCA_015265235.1 Selenomonas sp.
CATGGTTGCCATCAATGAGACTCTTGCCAATACGGAGGATACGAATATTCCATGGGTACGTGAAAAAATCCCAAACGCTATTTCTCGCAACCCATCGGTGGAGGAAGTCGCTGCTTTGCAGCCGGATCTCGTTGCTGTTCCGGAATGGCTGCCGAAAGAGAATGTCGATGCAATACGAGACCTGAATATACCTGTCGTTGTCTTTAGGTCCGCAGCCACCATCGACGATATCCATGAAAATATACGCTTGCTTGCTGCGGCTGTTGGAGAATCGGAGCGCGGGGAGAAGCTCATTAAGAAAATGGAAGACAAACTTGCTGAGCTCCAAGAGAAAATTGCCTTGGTGCCGGAGGAGAAGAAACACAAGAGTATTGCGCTTATTTCCATTATGCCAAATTATGGCGGCGCAGGGTCTACCTTTGATGAGCTCTGTCGTTATACCGAGTCCATCAATGCAAAGGCTGCCGCAGGGAATCATATGGGAGAGGAGATGACAAAAGAGCAGCTCATTGCTGCGAATCCTGACTACCTCTTCTTCCCGAGCCATGAAAACGCGGGGTCACGGGAAGAAGGGTTTGGCAAGCAGTACTTAGAAGACCCTTCGCTGGCGCAGATGACGGCCATACGGGAAAAGCACATTGGACATCCGTGGGCACGATATGCCTACAATATTTCTCAAGATATTGTATTTGGCATACAGGAGACCGCATGGATTCTTTATGGCGATGAATTCCGACCGTCGCGACAGGAGTTTTTGACGGCTGTGGAGTAAATCTACGCCGATCTGGCGCGTGTCGTTTTATCCATGATTCCTTCATTTCCTTTTTCGGATAGATAACTCCCTCGGGCAGTCGCTTTGGGGGAGTTTTATTGTGTGGTAGAATATAGGAGAATGATGCGGATTCCCGTACGGCAAAGAGCGCGAATTTATTGACAGCACAGGGCGATTGAAATATAATACAAAAGACGGCTATTTATGCAGCCGCACTACGCTATGGAATGGATGAGTTTATGAATTTTGATATGAATCTCGTGGTCAATTCGTTCCCGCTCCTACTTATCGGTGCGGGGGTGACGATTCAGATCACGGTGCTCTCGACGGCGATCGGTTTTGTGATCGGTCTGGTCGTGGGGGTTGCGCGCATCTCGCATCTGCGCCCGCTGCGCCTGCTCGCGGAGGTCTATGTGGAGTTTTTCCGCGGCACGCCGCTGCTCGTGCAGATTTTCCTCTTTTACTTTGCCCTTCCTGTGATTACGGGACAACGCATTGATCCGTTCATCGCGGCGATCTCCGCCTGCGGCATCAACTCCGGCGCGTATGTGGCGGAGATTTTTCGTGCGGGAATTCAGTCCGTGGATGAGGGGCAGATGGAGGCCGGGCGCTCGCTCGGTATGACGTGGCTGCAGACGATGCGCTACATCATCGTACCGCAGGCGTTCAAGCGCGTCATTCCACCGCTCGGCAACGAGTTCATCGCGATGCTGAAGGATTCGTCCCTTGTCTCCGTTATCGGCTTTGAGGAGCTGACGCGGCGCGGGCAGCTCATCATCGCAAAGACCTATGGGTCGTTTGAAATCTGGATGAGCGTCGCCGTGATCTATCTCGTGATGACGCTGACGATCTCGCGCTTTGTCGCGTATCTGGAACGGAGGTGCCGCGTCCATGATTGAGATTAAAGGACTGTGTAAGTCGTTCGGCGCGGATGAGGTGCTGAAGGGGATTGATCTCTCCATTGCGGAGAAGGAGGTCGTCGTTATCATTGGTCCTTCGGGGTCAGGCAAGAGCACGCTTCTGCGCTGCATGAATCATCTTGAGGAACCGACGGCGGGTGAGGTCACCATTGATGGGATTACACTTTCGGGTGAAGCGAATATCAATAAGGTGCGCGAAGAGGTTGGCATGGTGTTCCAGCGGTTCAACCTGTTCCCGCACATGACGGTGCTCGATAACATCATGCTCGCCCCGATGAAGGTGAAGCATATCGCACGCGCCGATGCTGAGAAAACGGCGCGTGAGCTGCTTGCCCGTGTGGGGCTGGCGGAGAAGGCGGATGCCTATCCCGACAATCTCTCGGGCGGTCAGCAGCAGCGTGTTGCCATTGCGCGTGCCCTCGCGATGCATCCGAAGGTGATGCTCTTCGATGAGCCGACGTCGGCACTCGACCCCGAGATGGTCGGCGAGGTGCTCGATGTCATGCGTGCCCTCGCCAATGAGGGTATGACGATGGTCATTGTGACACATGAGATGGGCTTTGCCCGGGAAGTCGGCGATCGTCTGCTGTTCGTGGACGAGGGCCGCATCATTGAGTCAGGGCCGCCGCGTGAGATCTTCGAGCATCCGCAGGAGGAGCGTACGCGCAGCTTCCTGTCGAAGGTGCTCTGAGGTGCGTCTGCGCGGGAGTTTGATGCTGCTGGCAGCGGCGTTCTTCTGGGGAACGACGTTCGTCGCACAGATTCTCGGAATGGAAGGGCTTGGCCCCTATACCTATGCGGCGTCGCGCTTTGCCCTCGGCACCCTGTTCATGACGGTGCTCTGGCTGCTGTATCGCGGAAAACGCACAGTTCAGCGGCAGGCGGGGACGTTCCGTTCGGGCTTTCGTGCCGGCATTCCTGTCGGTTTGGCGATGTTCGTCGGTGTGACGCTGCAGCAGGTGGCGCTTCTCTCGACGACGGCGGGTAAGACAGCGTTTATCACGACGCTCTACATCGTGTTGGTGCCGCTTGCGGCAGTGCTGCTTGGTCACCGTATCCGAGCGGTGCAGTGGGGCGGTGCTCTCCTTGCCTTTCTGGGCGTCTACTTTCTCTCCGCTTACGGGGAAACGACGCTGAATCAAGGGGATGTGCTTGTCTTTCTCTGTGCATTCTTCTGGATGGCGCAGATTCTGCTCATTGACCGCTTTGCCCGCATGGTGGACGCCATCGAGCTGTGCCTTATGGAGATGCTGGTCTGTACGCTCGGCAGCGCATTGCTCGCCGTATGCTTTGAGACCTGCACGTGGGCGGCGCTTTCGGCCGCCGCGCTCCCGATTGGCTATGCGGGCATCCTTTCCTGCGGTGTCGCATATACCTGTCAGATTTTGGGGCAGGCGCATGTCGAGCCGACGCAAGCGGCGATTCTCATGTCGATGGAGGCCGTATTTGCCGCCGTGGCAGGCTGGGCAGTCCTAGGGGAGACGATGAGCGCCGTGCAGGTGCTGGGCTGCGCGCTGCTGCTCGCGGGCGCGGTCATGGCACAGGCGACACCGAAAGCGTGTAGAGAATAAGGAGGCGCGATATGCCGACTGAGGGAATTATTCAGGCGAAAATTACCATCAAGGTGGTCGGCGTGGGCGGCGGCGGCGGGAATATCCTGCGCAGTGTGCGTGAGAACTACGATCTCGATATGACACTCGTTGGGCTCAACTCGGATCTTCGCCAGCTGCATGCGCTCGAAAAACAGGGGATCACCGTGCTGCCCATCGGTGAAAAACTGACGCAGGGACGCGGCACGGGCGGCAGAGTCGAGGTCGGTGAGGAGGCAGCACGCAGCGAGGAAAAGGCGATTCGTCAGATGCTTGAGGGGACGGATCTCGTCATCATCACGGCGACGATGGGCGGCGGCCTCGGCACGGGGGCGGCACCTGTTGTGGCGGAGATCGCACACGATATGGGGATCCTCTCCATCGGCGTGGTGACGACGCCGTTCCACTTCGAGATGCCGCGCAAGATGCAGACGGCACAGGCGGGGATCGCACGGATGCAGGGCATGACGGATGCCTTCATCACGATGCGCAACGACAACCTCCTGAAGATTGCCCCCGACCGCAAGATGTCGTTTGTCGATGCGTTCGCCCTTGCCGATGAGGTGCTGCGGCAGACCGTTGGCTGCGTGGCAGAGCTGATTTTGACCACGGGGGTCATCAACGTTGATTTTGCCGATGTGACGACGATCTTTCGTCAGAGTGCATCGAGCGAAACCCTGCTCGCCATCGGTACCGATGAGACGCCGCAGAAGGCGGTGCGAAAGGCGATGGAGAGTCCGCTGCTCGACCGCAGTACGGCGGGCGCACGCGGCGTTGTCCTCAATCTCACGGGAGGCCCCGCGATGAGTCTGCGTGATGTGGATGAGGCCGTACGCTATATCCATGGGCACGCACATCCTGCGGTCAATATCATTGCAGGGCTGGTCGTGCAGGAGGACATGGCAGGAAAGGTGCAGGCGACGCTGGTCGCGACGGACTTTGACGAGAGCTATGTTCCGCCCGAGGAGGGCTGAGCGGGGCAATGTACGTGAAAGGAGGAACGCAGATGGAAGAACTCCTGCATGAAATGCACACATGGATGAATGCCTATATGCGCTCCTTTCGTACCAACGACCCCGAGGTGATGCGCGGCATTCAGCTCAAGGAGATTCATACCGGCTATGTGACGGCACATGCCCGTGCACTTGCCAAGCATCTTGGGTGCTATGCGCACGATATGGCTATTGCTGAGATCATCGGACTCTTTCACGATGTGGGACGCTTTCGCCAATATGCCCGCTATCGGACGTTCAACGATGCTGCGTCGGAGGATCACGCGGAGCTCGGCCTCAAGGTGCTCGCAGAGGAGAATATTCTCGCGCCGCTGAGTGATGCAGATGCAGAGGTGGTGCGCTTTGCGATCAAGTATCACAACAAGAAGGAGATCGCAGAGACGGACGATGAGCGAAAGCTGTTTTTTGCCCAAGTGATCCGTGATGCGGACAAGCTTGACATCTACCGCGTTCTCCTTCCATTCCTCACGCCGGAGGGCGCGGAGCAGGCACCGAACTTTGTTCCGTCGGACGCGGCGCAGGAGGTCAGCCCCGATTTCGTGGCGGACTTCGCGGCGGGACGACAGGCGGACTACTACCGTCTGCGCACGCACGGCGACCGCAAGATTGTGCGGCTCATGTGGATCTATGACATCAACTTTATGTGGACGCTGCGCCGCATTGTGGAACGCGGCTATGTGGATGCCTTTATTGCGAGCCTTCCTGCGCAGGAGGGGATTGCCGAGGGGGTCGCACGTCTGCGCGCCTATATCGAACGACGCTGCGCACAGAACGATTGATTGGAATTATACGGATAGAGGGATAGGAACATGGCGGACGTAAAGACATCGAATTTTATCCGAAATATCATCGACGAAGATCTGCGCGAAGGCCGGCATGCGGCAGGTATTCACACGCGGTTTCCGCCCGAGCCGAACGGCTATCTGCACATCGGACACGCAAAGTCCATCTGCCTCAATTTCGGTGTTGCCGAGGACTACAATGGACTCTGCAATCTGCGCTTTGACGATACGAATCCGACGAAGGAGGATGTCGAGTATGTGGACTCCATTCAGGAGGACATCCGCTGGCTCGGCTTCTCATGGGGAGATCGGCGGTTCTATGCCTCAGACTATTTCGAGCGGCTGTATGAATATGCAGTCGAGCTGATTAAGAAGGGGCTTGCCTATGTGGACGATCTCACGGCGGAGGAGATCCGTGCCTACCGCGGTACGCTGACCGAGCCCGGTGTGGAGAGTCCGCATCGCGGGCGTTCGGTCGAGGAGAATCTGGATCTCTTCACGCGCATGCGTGCGGGGGAGTTTCCGGATGGAGCGCGCGTTTTGCGCGCCAAGATCGATATGGCGTCGCCGAATCTCGTCATGCGCGACCCCGTGATCTACCGCATTGCCCATGTGCCGCATCATCGGACGGGCGATGCGTGGTGCATCTATCCGATGTACGACTTTGCCCATCCACTCTCGGATGCGATTGAGGGCATTACGCACTCGCTCTGTACGCTGGAGTTCGAGGAACATCGCCCCTTCTACGACTGGCTGCTCGAATCTCTGGGCTTCCCGGCGGGGGAGCGGCCGCGTCAGATCGAGTTCGCACGCCTGAATCTCTCGGGCGCGATCACGAGCAAGCGCAAGCTGCGTCAGCTCGTTGAGGAGGGGCATGTGCGCGGGTGGGACGATCCGCGTATGCCGACGATCTCGGGGATGCGGCGGCGCGGTTATCCGCCCGCAGCGGTCCGTGCGTTCTGTGAGGAGATCGGCGTCGCCAAGAGCAACAGCACGGTGGACAGCGCAATGCTCGAGCACTGCGTACGCGACGAGCTGAACCGCAACGCGCCGCGCATCATGGCGGTACTGCATCCGCTGAAACTCGTCATTACCAACTATCCCGAAGGCGAGACAGAGTATCTGCTCGCCGAGAACAGTCCGACGCACGGCGGGCAGCGGTACGTTCCCTTTGGGCGCGAGCTCTACATCGACCGTGAGGACTTTATGGAGGATGCGCCGAAGAAATTCTTCCGCCTGAAGCCGGGCGGCGAGGTGCGCCTCAAGCACGCCTATATCATCCGCTGTGAGGAAGTCGTAAAGGATGCGGCGGGCGAGATCACGGAGCTGCGCTGTACCTATGCGCCTGAGACACGGAGCGGCGGTACGGCGGCGAACCGCAAGGTGAAGGGGACGATCCAGTGGGTCGCGGCAGAGCACGCGCTCACGGCGGAGGTGCGTCTCTATGACAGTCTTCTGCGTACGGCAGAGGAGGGCGAGGAGGAGCCGGCGGACTTCATCGCGGCGCTCAACCCGCACTCGCTTGAGGTGCTGACCGACGCGAAGGTGGAGCCGAGCGTCCGTCTCACGGCGGCAGGGACGCGCTATCAGTTCCTGCGTGTCGGTTATTTTGTTGTTGACCCGGACACCACGCCGGATCATATAGCGTTCAACCGCATCGTCGGGCTGAAGGATACGTGGAGCAAGATCAAGTAGCGCATTCTTTTTCTCGATGTGTTATGTGCCACGGACGGCAGGAGGAGGTTTGCTGTGGCAAAGATACCAAAAGATTTGTCCGACAAGGATATGATGCAGGGGCACGAGGCAGAGGAGACTCTCGCCGAGACCATGCTGCGTCAGGAGCGGCAGGCAGAGGAACGTGCCCGTGCGGCAGCGGCAAAGGAGCCGCCCGCCGATCTCGCGCGTGCGGGACTCAGTGCCGCGCAGGCAGAAGAACTCGGCAAGGCGCTGCTGGAGCTGAAGCTGGCACTCGCACAGGAGGGCGAGACGAACGCCAAGCTGAAGATCCGCCGCAGCGGCCGACAGGTAATCATCACGGCGACGTGATGGCGTTCTCATAACGAGA
This sequence comes from Selenomonas sp., assembly GCA_015265235.1. Classification (GTDB taxonomy): domain Bacteria; phylum Bacillota; class Negativicutes; order Selenomonadales; family Selenomonadaceae; genus Centipeda. The sequence goes on from JABZYJ010000080.1 coordinate 7,142, forward strand.
AGTAAGGATGTGTAATGATGGAAACAGCAACGATTGTGGCGATTGTCATATTCGTCGTCGCATACGCGCTCATCATCTCCGAAAAGGTGCACCGCACCATCGTGGGACTCTTTGGCGCGATGCTCATGATACTCTTCGGGATCATCGATCAGGAAGTCGCAGTTCACCATATTGACTTCAATACGCTCGGACTGCTCATGGGCATGATGATCATCGTCAATATTACGAGTGAGACGGGGCTATTCAACTTCCTCGCGATATGGGCGGCGCAGAAGGTCAAGGCGCAGCCGATCGCGCTCCTCGTCGTTCTCTCGACCATTACGATGGTCTGCTCGGCTCTCCTCGACAACGTCACGACGGTTCTGCTTACCGTGCCAATCACGTTCAGCATCACGTCGCAGCTCAAGGTCGATGTCATGCCGTATCTCATCTCACAGATTTTGGCGTCGAACATCGGCGGTACGGCAACGCTCATCGGCGATCCGCCGAACATCATGATCGGCAGCGCGGTCGGACTCGACTTCATGGCGTTCGTTGAAAACCTCACGTTGATCTCAATAATTATCTTTATCTTGGTACAATTCATTCTTATTGGGCTCTACCATAAGGAGCTGCATACACAGCCGGAGCTGCAGGATAAGATCATGCGTCTCCCTGCAGGGGCGCAGATCACGGATCATGCACTCCTGCGCAAGTGCCTTGTCGTCATCTTCCTCACGATTACGTTCTTTGTCCTGCACGGCAGTCTCGGCCTTGAGTCTGCAACGGTCGCGCTCTCGGGCGCAGGTCTCCTCCTCCTTCTCACGGCGACGCGCGATGAGGGTGCGATCGTCAAGGTGCTCTCAAAGATTGAGTGGCCTGCGATCTTCTTCTTCGGCGGACTCTTCATCCTCGTCGGTGCACTTGTGGAGACGGGCGTCATCCGTATGCTCGCGGCTGAGGCGATCAAGGCAACGGGCGGCAATGTCGAGGCGACTGCGATCCTCATTCTGTGGATGAGTGCCTTTGCCTCTGCCTTTATCGACAACATTCCGTTCGTCGCCACGCTGATTCCTCTGATTCAGAATATGGGACAGATGGGGCTCAGCAACCTCGATCCGATGTGGTGGTCGCTTGCCCTCGGCGCGTGCCTCGGCGGCAACGGGACGCTGATCGGCGCGAGCGCGAACGTTGTCGTCGCATCGATGTCGGCGCAGCGCGGCCGCCCAATCTCCTTCCTTGGCTTCATGAAGGTCGCGTTCCCGGTCATGGTGTTCACAATCATCGTCTCGAACATCTACGTCTATATTCGGTATCTCTAAGAGAATGTAAACTACAGTGGAGCTGTTGTAGCCCCCCTAAAGCCTTCCCCGTTATCACGGGG
>JABZYJ010000081.1 GCA_015265235.1 Selenomonas sp.
GTGCAACGAGGTTGCCCGTATTGTCTACGAGCAGATAGACGTTATCCGGTGTGCTGACTTTTGCAAAGTTCTCCTGCACTGAGGTGAGGTTGAGGTCCGCGTCGACGACACCGATGAACTTGCCGTCCTCAATGAGCGGAATCGAGTACGAGACGAGCATCGTCTTTTCTCCGTCGACCTCATCGTAGAACGCCTCTGTCAATGTCGGCTTCATCGAGCTCTTCGGCTTTTGGTACCACGAGGCACTGTCATAGCCCCACTCAGACTCAAACTCGACATTGTCATTGTCATCACGTGCCGCATAGAGCGTCACACGTCCCGAGCCGTCTGATAGTTCGTCACCGACATGGGCGGCATCCTGACCATCGAACGCATCCGGCTCAAAGACCACGCTGACGCCTTCGATATTGTCGTTGGCGAGCACGATCTCTCGCAGGATCTCGTTCAGATTCTCACGGCTGCGCGCTTCCTTCGGCTTTTCCAGTTCCTTGTTTATGCGCGCGCGCATATCCTCCGTCGACTGCTTGATGCTCTCATAGCTCGACAGGATGAGATTCGCACGACCTTCCAGCTCGTTGTACTGGGCACGTGATCCGGTTGCGAGCAGTTCCTCGTAAGCACGATAGCCGACGAAGGAGATGAGGATCGCAACCATCACCGCCACCCCGATAAAGATGACGGCGTTCAGCTGGAAGCCGATGCCCCTCCCCTGCTTATGTCCTTGTTCCTCCACAATTTCCTCTCCTTTCTCCTGTTCACCTTCCCAGCGCACAGGATACTCTTTCATAACCCCACAAAAGTATGATGCTCAATCGAGATATGTTTCCCCTTTCCTCTTTTAGTTCGTCATTAATGTTTCTTTTCCTTCTCTAAAAATTTATTTGTTTTTCCGCTCTCTCTTTTATGGTATACTGTTGAACGGTTCTCACAACAAAGAAAACACAAAGGAAGTGCTTCTATCTCATGACAGCAACCGCATGGTCGATTCTGCCGCCGATTATCACCATTATCCTCGCCCTCTGGACAAAGGAAGTCTATATGTCCCTCATCATCGGCATCTTCTCGGGTGCGATGCTCTTTGCGGGCGGGAATTTTCTGCAGGCAACGCTCACGATGTTTCAGGTCATGGCGGACAAGGTGGGCGGCAACGTCAACATCCTTGTCTTTCTCGTCATCCTCGGCATCCTCGTCGCCGCCATTACGCGCTCGGGTGCGATGAACGCCTACGGTGAGTGGGCAACGCGGACGATCAAAGGGAAGCGCAGCGCATCCCTCGTCACCGTGCTCCTCGGCATCGTCATCTTCATCGACGACTACTTCAACTGCCTCACCGTCGGCACGGTCATGCGCCCTGTCACGGACAAGTTCCAGATCGCACGGACCAAACTCGCCTACATCATCGACGCGACGGCGGCGCCGATCTGCATCATCGCTCCCGTCTCCAGCTGGGCGGCAGCGGTCGGCTCGTCGCTCCCGGAGGACTCGCCCATCGACGGCTTCATGCTCTTTCTGCAAACCATCCCGTTCAATCTCTACGCATGGCTGACGATCCTCTTTATGTTCTACATTATATGGACGGGACGTGACTTCGGTGCGATGCGCAAGAGCGTCGAGAAATCCAACGTAGAGTTCGAGATTCCGAAGGAGTATCAGGATACGGCGGAGGCATCAGCCAGTGCGGCGAGCGAGGGACACGGCAAGATGATCGACCTCGTACTCCCCCTGCTCGTCCTCATCGTCGCCTGCATTTACGGGATGCTGTATACGGGCGGCATCCATGAGGGCAAGAGCATTGCGCAGGCATTCTCCGGCTGTGACTCTTCAAAATCCCTCGTACTCGGCTCATTCATTGCCTTCGTCTTTACGGGACTGCTCTACCTGCCGCGCCGCGTTGTTTCATTTAATGTATTCTGCGACAGCTTCGGCTGGGGATTCAAGGCGATGACCCCCGCCATCTTCATCCTCTGCCTCGCGTGGACGCTTTCGGGCATCTGCAGCAAGGAGTACCTGAACCTCGGCGGTTTCGTCGGCACGGTCGTCGCTGCCAATGCGGGCGTCGTCATGTTCCTTCCGCCGCTCTTCTTCCTCGTCGCGGCGGGGCTTGCCTTCGCGACGGGCACGAGCTGGGGGACGTTCGGTATCCTCATCCCGATCGCCATCGCCGTCCTCGGACAGACGGCACCTGACATTCTCGTTGTCTCCGTTGCCGCCATCCTCTCGGGTGCGGTCTGCGGCGACCATGCATCCCCCATCTCTGACACCACCATCCTCGCGTCGGCAGGAGCACAGTGTCACCACCTCGATCACGTATCAACCCAGCTCCCCTACGTCGCCGTTGTCGCCTCCTGCTCCCTCATCGGCTATATCGCCGATGGGCTGACCGAAAACGGCTACATTGGACTCGCCGTGGGCATCGTTGCCCTCGCCGTATTCATGGTCGCGCTCTCCTCACGCGTCACATCGGCAGAGCGGTGAACAATACAATACATATACGAAAACGCCGCCAACGGGCTCTATGCCCCGTTGGCGGCGTTTTGTTATCTTATCTGTTGTTCAGCCCCGCGTCTTTCCGCCGGCGACGTTGTACGTAACGCCGTGGATATAGGATGCACGCTCCGAAGCGAGGTAGGCGACGAGATCGGCGACCTCACTGAGCTTTCCGCTGCGTCCGAGCGGTGTGGTCTTCGTGCTCGCATAGCCCTTGCGCAGATCATCGACGGTGATCCCGCGCGTATAGGCGAGCGCCTCCTCATAGGCTAGGGTACGCAGCCCCGTTGCCTCAAGAATGCCGGGTGCCACCGCGACCACGCGCACGCCGAGCTTGCCGAATTCCTTTGCCCATGAACGCGTAAAGGAATTGACCGCATTCTTGGTCGCCGCATAGATGCTCTGTCCCTCAGAGCCCTCGATACCGCTCTCCGAGCTCATGTTGATGATCACGCCATGTCCCTGTGCGACGAGCTCGCGCCCGACTTCCTGTGCGCAGAGATAGACCCCCTTGAGGTTGACCGCCGTCACCTTGTCAAAGACAGCGTCGTCCAGCTCATACTTCCCGTGCGGATCCTTCGGGTCGACCAGAAGGCGCGGAATGTTGATGCCTGCATTGTTGACGAGAATGTCGATGTGTCCGAACTTCTCCTTCGCGGCCGCGACCATTGCCGCAACGCTGTCGCGCTTTGTCACATCGGTGACCACGTAGAGCATCTTGCCCTGCTTTTCGTCAAAGGCAGGTGCCTGCGGGTTCATATCGCAGACGACGACATTCGCGCCCTGCGCCAGAAACTCCTCGGCGACCGCCTTGCCGATCCCCGACGCTCCGCCCGTAACAATCGCCGTCTTTCCCTCGAGATTCAACCAGCTCATAGCATATTCTCCTTTTCCCTACAATTAGTTCTCGTACAGCCCCGCGCTGGCAACCCACGCGATGATAACGGCAAGCGGGCCAGTCATGAAGCGGGAGTATAGGACAGCGGGAACACCGATCTCCACCGTCTTAGCATCAGCCTCGGCAAGACCGAGACCAACGGGGATAAAGTCGCAGGCGCACTGGACATTGATAGCGAACACCGCAGGAAGCGCGAGGTTCGGCGGAATATGTCCGAGACCGATCTCAACGCCGATCAGCACACCGACGACCTGCGCGATGACCGCACCCGGTCCAAGGAACGGGGAAAGGAGCGGGAAGGAGCAGATCAGTGCCAGGATGACGAGACCGATCGGCGAGGAAGCGAGCGGCGAGATGAAATGCGCCACGAAGTCGCCAAAGCCCGAACCGAGGATAACGCCAATCAGCATAGAGACGAACGCCATAAACGGCAGAATCGTCGTAATCATGGTATTGACGGACTCACGTCCTGCCTGATAGAACGTCGCGACAATACCGCCCATCATCTGTCCGATCTTTGCCATAAGCCCGCCGGACTGCTCGGTGATCTTCTTCGTCGTATCGTACTTCGGAGCGGGTGCCGCCGCAGCTGCATCGGATGCGGCCGGTGCAGCAGGCGCTGCCGAGCCGTCGCTGAATGCGATATTGTTCGGCTTGACCGCCGAGACGTAGATATCCTCCTTGATGTACTGGGCAAGCGGACCGGAGGGTCCCGTCTGCTTGACGTTCACCGTAAAGATGCGCTTTTGCGGGTAGATACCGCAGCGCAGCGTGCCGCCACAGTCAATGACCACTGCGAGGATCTCCTCCTCGGGGACACTGGTCTTGAAGCCATCCACAACCTCTGCGCCCGTCATCTCGCCGAGGCGAAGGGCAACATCCGAGATGACCCCGCCCGTGATATTGACGATTTTATGCCGCTTCTCATCCGGCGTCAGTGTGAGCGGACCGCCAAATCCGCCCGAACCTGCCGAGACAACAACGCTTTTATACTCTGCCATGGTATTGCTCCCTTCTTCCTTACTTCAGCACAGCAGGCTCTTTGCTGAGCTCGACGCCCTGCTGACGCTGCACATACGCCGTCGTGAAGTCCGTCAGCCAGCCGCGCAGGAAATTGACCACGAGACCGACGAGCAGATAGCGGACAGCAAGATCCGTATAGGGCAGTCCGAGTGTCGTGATGCCGTTGGCAACGCCGAGGAACACGAACATCTCACCAGGATTGACATGTGGGAACATACCGTTCATCGTATGGCACGCCGAGGACGATGCTGCATAGTAAGAAGGCTTGTAAAATTCCGGGAGGAATTTCCCCAGCGAGAGTGCCATCGGGTTGCAGAGGAAGAACACCCCGATAAACGGCAGAATGACATAGCGGGAAAACGGATTGCCCGCGCAAAAATGAGCAAATCGTTCCACGCGCTCATTTCCGACGAAGAGAACGATCGCGTTCATTGCGACGAGCAGACAGAGCAGCGTCGGGATAATACCCGTCACCCAGCTGATGAGTGTCTCACCGCCCTTGTTGAACATCCCGATGAAGCCCTGTGCGAAAAGAATGAGTGTGTCCATGCGTTTGTCTCCTTTCACATGGAAAAAGTTAGTCTTATGCTGAACCGGCGAATGCCGTGCCCTGCTCCTGATAGATCATATACTCCTCACGCGCGCCAAGTACGGCGCGGCGCGTTTGGCGATCATAGCGGGCGACATGCTCCTCATCGAGATCGAGAAGATTCACCCCATTGAAATCATTAAATGGTCGGAATCCCGCGAAGACGGTGACGCCCTTCATGATCTCCCCACGCAGGATATTGCAGTCCCCATCGATCACAAAGAGTACAATCGCCCCTGCGACGAAACGTCCCTTTGCCTTGCCGATGGCAACGCGCCCCTCATGCCGCAGCTCACGCACATGCGCGGCAAAGCGGCGAAACTGGAGAATACTCAGTACTAGCTGAAGAACCCACATGCTCACCGCGATAACGATCAGCCAAAACATTGTTCTCACCTCCGAATTATTCATTGAGTAAAATCTTTGCTGTCTCCTCATCCGTGATGAGAACATTGATATAGCGGCCGCGCAGGGCGCCGAGAATCGCAGGCACCTTCTCGCGCGATGCCGCCATGCCGATGCAGTATGGCAGGCTGCGGAGACGCTCGAGCTCGACGGCAATGATACGGTCATGAAACTCGTTCGTCACAGGGCGGCCGTCTGCATCGTAAAACATGGAACAGATCTCCCCCACAGCACCGCTGCGCAGGAGACTCTCGATCCCCTCCCGACCAAAACTCCCCATCCAAACCAAGTTGGAGGATTTGACGGGGGCGCCGATGCCGACAATCCCAACATCGAGCTTTTCCCAAAGTTTTGAAATCTGCTCGAAATTGATATCCTGTCGAATCGCCTCTGCGATCTCGCCCGTGCGCGCAATGGCAGGGGCATAGATATAATGACTGCGCCCGCCAAAAGCGTTTGCGAGCTCATAACAAAGCGTGTTCACATGAAGCTCGCTGTCGAGGCTCTCAGGCCCTCCATCGAGCGGAACAAAATCCGCACGTACCGCACGCATTTGTTCCTCGGACGCACAGCGCGTCAGTTCGCGGATGCTCGTCCCCCACGCCAGACCGATGGTCTGGCCATCGGCCGCAATCCGGCGCAAGAGGCCAAGCCCCGCCTGTCCCATGCGCTTTTTGACCAGCTCGAGGTCAATGCTGTGTGCGACGACGCACGCCTCACGCAGCCCAAAGCGCCGCTCCAAGGCGCTCTCAAGTTCCTCGTTGCTGTCCATCGCGACGGTGATGCGTACGATACCCGACGCGAGCGCACGCCGTAGGTACTTGCTGACCGTCGTGCGGTCCACGCCGAGCCGCTGTGCGATCTCGCTCTGCTTCAAGCCTTCTGTATAGTATAGATTTGCCGCCTTGATAAGGATCCGTTTATCAACGGCCTGCATCATCATCCCCCTGTCCCATCAATCTTCACTTTTGTGACGAACCGGCTCACATGTTGCTGTTACAGATAGAATATAGCGCATTTTGTTATTGATCGCAAGAAAAAAAGACCATGATTTGAAATAATCACGGTCTTTTCCCAATAATTGATCAAATGTCGTCACATAAGTGACATCACTATATCAAAAGTGACAATATATTACTTATCCATCATTCCGTTCATCCAGTCGCGCAGAACAACTGCCTGATTGAGCTGTGGATCCTTCGCCCCATAGAGGAGTGTGACATTCTCCCCCTTTGCGAGATGCTCAGCGACCGTCTTAGTATGGGTGGGGGCAGCCGTCCCCGTCGAGAGCTCCGTCCGATACTTCTCGGTAAAGGCCGCAAAGTTCTCCGCCTTGTGGCCGAACCACTTGCGCAGCTCCGGCGTCGGCGCGATGTCCTTCCACCAGTCCGAAAGAGCGGCGTGTTCCTTCGAGATGCCGCGCGGCCAGAGACGATCCACGAGAACGCGGAACCCATCGTCTTCCGCTGGTGCCTCATAAACGCGTTTGATACGAATTTCTGCCATAATAACGCTTCTTCCTATCACATCGGAAATATAACTGCATTTATCTTAGCACATTTTCGCATCTGCGTCAGAAAATCTTTCGCATCTGGTCATATCTCTCAACTATAAGCCCCGCCTCACGCCGAACGGGCAGCCTTCATCGGTGCATCCATACCGATATAGTCCTGAACGGAGCGCACCTCACCCGTGCGCAGCGCCGCAATCATGCGGTTGATGCGCGGCGGCGGCGTCCACTCCAGCGGGAGGAAGCAGCCCTCACAGTGATTATACATGACGTGCAGATCGTTCTCCGCCTGCCGCCGCAGCACTGCATACTCCGCCGCACGCCGCTCATAGCGCCGCCCCGCGCGCAGATAGCCGATCACACTGACCGCCGCCCACAGGACAAAGTAATACGTCCAGACAAAATGCGGCAAAAAGGGCGATAGTGGGAAATAGATGAGCGCGGCAGTAAGCCCGCCTGCCAGTCCCCAGAACAGGAAAGACGGATGCGAAAAGCCGCTCTCAATATACCGCAGGTCATCTGCCACCTGATAGAGATTGCTGTACTCCACAAAGTAATCCCGCAGCCGCTCAAGTCCCGCCAGCTGTGCCGCCATCGTCTCCGGCGGCGGACACGGTACATTCAGCGCGACTTCCTTCGGCATCGCATGGCGTTTACTTGCGGCCGTATCGGCGATGAAGCTCCATGTCTCTAGCTCGTCATCGACGAGGGCACGTCCCCCGCAGTGCGGACAAATGCGCGTCAGATTCTCGATCTTCGCGCCGCATTCCTTGCAGATCATCCGTCTCTCCTTTCTGAAAAAATACTTGCTGGTATAACTATCTAACCGATTGATAATTATTGTGTAGCCAACCGCTTAGAATATAGGAACATTTTACCACAAAATATTATCTTTGTCTAATAAACAGATTTTATCCATAGGACGTCTGTCATTAGTGATCGCAGATAAATGGAGGCTTACCAGATTGATGCAACTGAATTTATCCGTGCGGTTCTATGAGCATCAATGAAAAAATGCTGCTGCACATTGATTTCGTACAGCAGCACCCAAAGTCCCAGCTTACCAGACAAACAATCCACAGATTACGGCAGACAGCAGCGAGACCAGCAGTCCGGACAGCATCATGTATACGACGTTGCGCGCGACGATCAGATTGCGCTCAGGGTCAACCAGCCCCTTGAAGCAGCCGAGGATGATGCCAACCGTCCCGAGGTTGGCGAATGATGTGATGAATACAGTCATCACGGCCTGCATGTGCGCCGGCCACGTCGGAACCATCTCCTGGATCTGCAGCATGACGACAAATTCGTTCGTGATGAGCTTTGTCCCCATGTACTGGGCAATCTGGAACGCCTCTGCCGGCGCAAGGCCGAGCAGCCACGCAAACGGGAACAGCACGACGCCGAGGATGAGCTCGAGCGAGAGTGATGCATGCAGCAGACCGAGCAGGACATTGACGCACTTGAGC
>JABZYJ010000082.1 GCA_015265235.1 Selenomonas sp.
ATCCGGAGTACCGCACGCTGCCGAACGTATGGTACGTCCCGCCCCTCAGCCCGATCGCACGGCGCGCCGAGGAGAAGGTATTCTTCCCCGGTGCGGCAGAGATGCGCATCCCCGTCGCCTACCTTGCCCAGCTCCTGACGGCGGGCGACACGGCGGCGATCGAGCGCGTTCTCGGCGTGCTGCTCGAGCTGCGCACCTACATGCGCACAAAGCAGACGGGCGAGCCGCTGCCCGCGGGGCTCACGCACGATGCGGAGACCTACGAGGCGATGTATCGCCTGCTCGGCATCGCCAAGCGCCGCGATCGGTTCAACATCCCCGCAGGTGTGCAGGAGGTATCGCAGGATAAACTGCGCGAGCTGCAGGGGACGGCAGGCTATGCCTGTCCCGGGGGGTGCTGATGATGGAGACAAACAGCATTCAAAAGGAACTGCTCCTCACCTCCTATCTCTTTGAGTACCCCTCCAAGGAATGGTGGGGGGATGTGAAGGAGTGCGCCGCCGCGGCGCATACCGTCGCGCGCCCGCAGTCGCGCGAGGTGCTCGAGGAGTTCTTTGACTACGTGGAGGAAAGCGACCCGAAGGAGTACGAGGACGCATACGTGCGCGCCTTCGACTTCTCGCAGAACACGAACCTCTACCTCACGACGCACAACCGCACCGATTTCGGCAAGCAGTCCGAGGAGCTGCTCGCGTACAAGCAGCTCTTCCTCGATGCGGGCTATGACCTCGACCATGAGCTGCCCGACTACCTGCCCGCGCTCCTCGAGCTCGCGGCGGCCGTGCCCGAGGAGCGTGCGGCGCACATCCTCGCTGCGGTGCGTCCGAAGCTGGAGCTCCTGCGTGACCGCCTGATCGAGGCGAAGCTGCCCTACGCGTTTCTGCTCGATGTCGTCCTCACGGGGGCGGCGCATCTGGAAGGGAGGACGGCATCATGAAACAGTTTGTCTGGGGCGCGCTCCCCTACATTGCGTTCACGTTCCTCATCGTGGGGACGATCGTGCGCTACACCGTCTTTGAGCGGAACTGGACGACAAAGTCCAGTCAGTTCCTCACGAAGGGGAACCTCCCGCTCGCAGGCCCCATGTTCCACCTCGGCCTCGTCATGGCACTCGGCGGACACATCATCGGTGTGCTCATCCCGAAGGCGGCGACGGAGGCGGTGGGCATCAACGAGCACCTCTATCACATGATCGCGCTCGGCGGTGGTACCCCCGCGGGGATCCTCTTCTTCCTCGGCTTCATCCTCCTGCTCGGACGCCGTTTCGGCACCGACCGCATGGCGGTGAACACGTCGACGATGGATCGTTTCCTCTACTTCTTCCTCTTCCTTGCCATCTTCACGGGCTGTGCGGCGACGGGCCTCAATGCCTTGGTGGGCGGGTTTGACTACCGCGAGACCATCGCACCGTGGTTCCGCTCCGTCCTTATGCTCAGCCCCGACATCTCCTACATGGAGAACGTACCGCTCATGTTCCGCATCCACATGCTCGCGTGGATGTCGGTCGCGATCCTCTTCCCGTTCACGCGCCTCGTGCACTGCCTCAGCGCACCGTTTGAGTATCTCTGGCGCAGTCCGATCATCTATCGGAAAAAGTAACGCACTATCGTAGTATACCTGAAAGCCTCTGCATCATCGGATGCGGGGGCTTTTTCTGTTGACCAAAGGCATAGCAGCCGATATAATAGAGGGACACGTATAGAGAGGAAAGGGTGGAATGTGCGATGGGAGAGCCAAATGCTGATGAGCTGATCCGCACGACGCTGGATCGGCGGACGGAGGAGCTGCGCGCGACGCTCGCGGCCGATCTTGAGACCGCGTGGAAGCACGGCGTGGAGGCCGGCAAGGCGGAGGGATTCGCCGAGGGCGAGTTCCGCGGACGCAAGCAGGGCGTCATCCGCGTGGCGATGAACTGCCTGCGTGCGGGGCTTGATACGGCGGTCGTCGCCAAGGCGGCGGAGCTGCCCGAGCCGATCATCAAGAAGCTCGCGCAGGACAACGGCATCGAGATCGCGTAAGAGATGCGCGGCGGATGCCTGAGGAAATACCGATGCATTTGATGCGGCGGTTCGCCGCATCTTTTTTGCGCATGACAAGAGCATAGCGCGCAGCAATGGAGCTGCTGCAGGGAACGAAACAGGCCGTGCAGCAACCATTTTACTTGCAGCTGACAGAAAGCGAAGGAGATAAATTTTGATTTGGGATCAGCTAAAAAATTTCTTTGACCTACGTGGTGATATTGCTTCGACACAGGAAATTACGAAGCGGGTCAACGATGGTATCCGATTTCGGGGGACGAATCTCAGCGTTTTGATACTGGCGATCTTTATTGCCTCCATCGGTCTCAATATGAATAGTACGGCGGTCGTTATCGGAGCGATGCTGATCTCGCCGCTGATGGGGTCGATCCTTGGGATTGGCTATGGGCTTGCCCGTTATGACAGCGCGTATATACGTTCCGGTGCAGGTAATCTGTTCGCCCAAGTGCTTATTTCAGTTGCTGCATCGACGCTTTATTTTTGCCTCACGCCGATCGATGCCCCCTCTTCGGAGCTGCTTGCACGGACATCGCCGACCATCTGGGATGTTTTGATTGCTGTCTTTGGCGGATTGGCAGGCATCATCGGCGTAACACGCAAGGAGGGCGGAAATGTCATCCCCGGTGTTGCGATTGCGACAGCTCTGATGCCTCCTCTCTGCACCGCAGGATATGGCATCGCCACGGGTGTGACGGCGTATACCGTGGGCGCACTCTATCTGTTCTTTATCAATAGCTTCTTTATCTGTCTGACTGCATTTGTTGTCCTGAAACTCATTGACATCCCATCGAAGATTGAGCGGGACTCCGTAGAATTTTCAAGACAAAAACGCTATCTGATGGCCTTAGCCATCCTTGTCACGCTGCCCAGCTGTTTCGCGGCGTATCAGAGCGTGCAGGAAAATCTGGAGAACGAGCAGGCGAAAATATTTTTTGAGGAGAATTTCAAAACACCTCCGCACATTGCCATCTCCTATACCTTGGATAACGAGAAGAAAACGCTGACGGTTTTTACAATCGCTAGAATATCGAAGGATGATTTTGAGGAATTGACGGAGAAATTGCATCAAAAGACACAGCTCAAACCGTTTCACCTAGAAATCTTTTCTTCGGAAGACCGTGAAGAAATGGAGGCGATGATCGATCAGAGACTCAGTGAGACAGGAAAAAGAGCGATTCCCTCTGTTCAGGAGCAGCAGACCGTGACTGCACTCAAATCTGCCCGCGAGGAAAGTGAGAAGCAGGGCGCGTACATATTGGACTGGAATCGTGAGGCGCGCATCGTTTTCCCGGAGATCTCCCGCATCGCTGTCGGGAGTGTACGCGAACCTGCCGGAACAGGAGAGGATACATCGACAGCTCTGAAGGAAAACCAGATTGCGTTTATCTATCTTAACGCCGATATGGACGAAGCGTCGCGCCATCGCCTGACCGAATGGATTTCGGACAAAGCAAAACACCGTGTAGAGGTACACTTCCTTCCTGAAACCACGGCTGCAACGGGGGAAAAGGGGCTATAGCCTTATTTGCCAAGAGCGAGTCCGGTGTCATGTATGCGTTTATGCCGCATCTTTTTGTATGCGTCGATTCGGTCGACGTATGGATAAAGCAGCACGGTGAGGGAAGTATTTTCCTGTGATATGGGAAAGGAGCACAGAATGACATTTCCAAAGGATTTCCTCTGGGGCGGGGCGGTCGCCGCGAATCAGTGTGAGGGTGCGTACCATGCGGACGGCAAGGGGCTTGACATTCAAGACATCATGCCGCACGGCATCATGGGGGCGCCGACGGCAGAGCCGACCGCGGACAATCTGAAGCTCACGGCAATTGACTTTTACCATCGGTATCGGGAGGATATCGCCCTCTTTGCCGAGATGGGGTTCAAGGTGTTCCGCACGTCGATTGCGTGGAGCCGCATTTATCCGAATGGGGACGATGCGGAGCCGAACGAGGCGGGGCTGCAGTTCTACGACGATCTCTTTGATGAGTGCCTGCGACATGGCATCGAGCCGCTCGTCACGATCTCGCACTATGAGACGCCGCTTCATCTTGCGAAAACATACAACGGCTGGATGAGCCACGACCTCATCGGATTCTATGAGCGGTACGTGCGCACAATCTTTACGCGTTATCGGGATAAAGTAAAATACTGGCTGACGTTCAACGAGATCAACTCCGTGCTGCACGAGCCGCTGCTCTCGGGCGGCATCATGACGCCGAAGTCTGAGCTGTCGCTGTCGGATCTCTATCAGGCGTGTCATCATGAGTTCGTTGCCTCGGCACGCGCAGTCAAGATCGGGCATGAGATCATCCCGGACGCCAAGATCGGCTGCATGATCCTCGCGATGCCGACCTATCCGCTGACCCCCGCACCCGACGACATGATCGCCGTCATGCAGGCGGAGCATTTTAACGACTTCTTCGGCGATATGCACGTACGCGGTGTGTACCCCGGCTATATGAAACGGTACTTTCGTGAGAACGGCATCGAGATCAGGGCGACGGAGGAGGAACTGCGCCTTCTTCGGGAGCATACGGTGGACTTCGTTTCGTTCAGCTACTACGTCAGCATCTGTGAGGGCGCAGGCGGCACAGCGGGCGGCGGCAACATCCTCGGCGGAAAGAAAAACCCGTATCTGAGGGCAAGCGAATGGGGCTGGCAGATCGACCCGCAGGGGCTGCGGCTCGTGCTGAACCGCTTCTATGATCGCTGGCAGAAGCCGCTCTTCATCGTGGAGAACGGACTGGGCGCAAAGGACGTGCTCGTCGCGGACGGCGCGGGCGGCATGACGGTGGAGGACGACTACCGCATCGACTATCTGAACGATCATCTCGTGCAGGTGGAGGAGGCCATCGCGGACGGCGTGCCCGTCATGGGCTATACGACGTGGGGCTGCATCGACCTCGTGAGCGCATCGACCGCGCAGATGAGCAAGCGCTACGGCTTCATCTACGTCGACCGAAATGACGACGGGACGGGGACGCTCGCGCGGCACCGCAAGAAATCGTTCCACTGGTATAGGAACGTGATCGCGACCAATGGCGGCTGTTTGCAGCGCACGGCGGAATGAGGCGCAGAGATCCCCAGCCCATCGACTGCATTGAGGCACACGCGCAGCGCAAACTGTTTTGTAAAAAACCACACACAACACGCGCAAGTGCGAAAGAAAAATTGTACGCGGAAAAAAACTTGTCACTTGTCACAGGCTTGTGATAAGATGAACGCAGTCGTTCGTGCGGTGCGTGCCGCACGTCAGTAGAACACCCCCAAGGGAAATGCTGATCCAATGAGGTGCCGAACGGATCAGTGCATCCCAAGACAAAGGAGGCGCATCTATGGAAACCTTGGCCGCAATCATTTTTGTCGTGATGTACATGGTGATCGTGTCGGAGAAGATCCACCGCACGGTCGCCGCGATGATCGGCGCAGTGCTCATGATGCTGCTCGGCATCCTCTCGCAGGAGGTCGCGCTGCACCATGTGGACTTTGAGACGCTCGGGCTGCTCGTCGGAATGATGGTGCTCGTCGGCGTGACGAAGGAGACGGGGCTCTTTGACTACGTCGCCATCAAGGCAGCGAAATCCGCACAGGCGGAGCCGCGCCGCATCCTCGTCTACCTCTGCGTGATCACGGCGGTATTCTCCGCCTTCCTCGACAACGTGACGACGGTGCTGCTCATGGTGCCGGTGACGTTCAGCATCACAAAGATTCTGAAACTCGATCCGATGCCGTATCTTCTGACGCAGATCATCGCCTCGAACATCGGCGGAACGGCGACGCTCATCGGCGACCCGCCGAACATCATGATCGGCAGTGCGGTCAAGGAACTGACCTTCGTCATGTTCATCGAACATCTCGCGCCGATCGCCATCGTATGTATGGTGGTTGTGCTCTTTATCATGTCGACGATCTACCGCAAGAGCCTCGTGACGACGCCGGAGCTGCAGGCGGAGCTGATGCAGATGGACGAAAAGGCGGCGATCACGGATCATGCCCTGCTGAAGCGCTCGCTCTTTGTGCTGGGGCTGACGATCCTCGGATTTTTCACGCACTCCTTTACGCATATTGAGTCCTCGCTCATCGCGCTCTCGGGCGGCTTCCTGCTGCTCCTCCTCGCGGGCGGCAGCGAGCACCTCGTGGAAAAGGCGATGCACGCGGTTGAGTGGCCGACGATCTTCTTCTTCATCGGACTCTTTATCGCGGTCGGCGGTCTGATCGAGGTCGGCATCATTGCCCAGCTCGCGGAGACGGCGGTCAATGCGACGGGCGGCGACCTGACGGCAACGTCACTCCTCATCCTCTGGATGAGTGCGATCATCTCGTCCGTGCTGGACAACATTCCGTTCGTCGCGACGATGATTCCGCTCATTCAGAACATGGGCGCGATGGGCATCACGAACCTCGAGCCGCTCTGGTGGTCGCTCGCGCTCGGCGCCTGCCTCGGCGGCAACGGGACGCTCGTCGGCGCATCGGCGAACCTCATCGTGGCGGGGATGGCGGCGGAGCGCGGCGTACACATCAGCTTCGTCCGCTACTTCAAGATCGGCTTCCCACTCATGCTGCTCACGATCGTCCTCTCGACGGTCTACGTCTACGTGCGCTATCTGCTCTGATTTCTAAAGTATAAAAGAAAATTATTCTTTGCAGGAAAATAGAGCGTTTGCGCGAATCAATTAATACAGGAAAATTGTGGGAGACACCGACACAGTTTCGGTGTCTCTCTTTTTGACCGAGGAATGCCTTGCTCTTTGTGGTTTACGCAGCCGCAGCGGAGCAGGGCGTATCATCAGGCAGGAGGGAGCTATGTTTATTCTTGCATCGGCATCGCCGCGCCGCCGCGCGCTCCTGCGCCAGATCGGGGCGCAGTTCGTCTCGATCGCGCCCGCCGTCGCGGAGCGCAAGAACGGGGAGCACCCGCGCGACGATGTGATCTACAATGCGCTGACGAAGGCGCGCAAGGTGGCGGAGGAGTACCCCGACCACGCCGTCCTCGGGGCGGATACGGCGATTGTTCTCGGCGGCAAGTCATTCGGCAAGCCGCGCGACGCCGAGGAGGCGCGTCACATCCTCTCCCTGCTGGAGGGGCGCCAGCACACCGTGTTGACGGGGATCGCGTGGGTCGTGGACGGCCGCGTGGTCACGGACGCGGCGGAGACGACGGTGCGCTTTGCACCGATGTCGCCGGCGGAGATCGCCGCATACGTCGCGACGGGCGAGCCGATGGGCAAGGCGGGGGCGTATGCGATTCAGGGGCGCGCGGCCGTCTACATCGAGGAGATTCACGGCTCGTTCTCGAATGTCGTCGGGCTGCCCCTCTACGCCGTGGCAGCACTCGCGCGCACGGCGGGCGTCGTCATGGAGGCGGCGGACGATGCCGCTCTCTGACCTCCCGCACGGGGAGCTGCCGCGCGAGCGGCTTCTGGCGCATGGGGCAGCGGTGCTCAGCGACGCGGAGCTTCTGGCCGTTCTCCTGCGGACGGGGCGTACGGGAGAGAATGTCCTCGATCTCGCGCGCGGCATCGTCGCGCAGTTTCGCGAGGAGGGGCTCGCGGCGATCCTGCGCATGCCCGCCGCCGAGTTTGCACGCATCCCGGGCATCGGCGGGGCAAAGGCGGCAACGGTACTCGCCGCCCTAGAGCTCGGCCGACGCGCCTACGCGGGGACGCGCGGGATGCCGCACCTGAACGAGGCGGCGGATGTGATGACGCTCCTTTCGGCGCGCTGTCATGCGGAGCGGCGCGAGCACTTCTTCGTCCTGCCGCTCTCGGCAAAGAACGAGCTGCTGATGCTCGCCGACGTGTCGACGGGAACGCTCACGAACGCGCTGGTGCACCCACGCGAGGTGTTCGAGCCCGCGATCCGCTGCGGCGCGGCGCACGTGATCGTCGCACACAACCACCCGAGCGGCGACCCCACGCCGAGCGCGGAGGATCACCGCCTCACGCGCAGCCTGTACGAGGCGGGGAAACTGCTCGGCATCCCCGTGACGGATCATGTCGTTGTCGCGCGGAACGGTTTCTTCAGCTTTGCTGAGGAGGGGCTGATGTAAGGAACCACTGATAAAATGAAGTCCTTCAGATTGGCGTAGATTTTTTGTCCGAACAAGGTGGAAAACCGGACGCAGAGTGGTGCTCTGTGGAGGATTTTCCGCCGAAGTGCGGGCAAAAAAGATGCGTCAAGATGGAGGTGCTGAATTTATCAGTGATTCCGTAATACTTTTTTTTCACAGAAAAAGGATTTGCCGTTTTATCATCGAAATATACCGATAAAGCATAACTAACAATATGCAGCAATTTAGGAGGGATTATGAT
>JABZYJ010000083.1 GCA_015265235.1 Selenomonas sp.
CTCCTGCGCCGCTTCGGTGCGGAACGCGTCACCGTCGATACGGTCGGTGACGAGGAGGTCATCGCGGTCAAGGCGTTCTACGAGGCGTTCCTGAAACAGAACATCGGGATGCCGGCAGACGAGATGCGCGCCGTCAACGCGGCGGGCTTTGACGTACTCGCGCGCCCGTCGAACTACCACGCCTGCACGCCGGACGATGTGCGCGCCGTCTTTGACCGCATGGAGGGCATCCGCGTCTCTGCCATTGTCTTCTCGGGACAGGAGACGCTCGGCGCACCAAAGGCACTGCAGACGACCATCGACGAGATGAGGGAGCGCCGCCTGACGCTCGGCCTGATCGAGGGCATCACGCAGCTGCAGTTCTACCGTCAGCAGGGCATGGACGAGATCGCAAAGGGGCTCGGCGAGGAGCACGTCGCGCGTCTCTACGCCATCCCGCCGGATGAGCAGAAAAAACTCAAGATCGCCGAGGCGGTCGAGCGCTGGGTGACGACGGATGAGGAGCGCAACATCCGCATCAATCTCCTGCGCATCTATGACACGCCTGCGCCCAATATGTCTCTCCTTGAGACGAATATGAAGTACTTCACCGATACGCGCAAGGCACTTGAGGCACACGGCTTTGCCATTGGCCATGCGGGGACGTTTGCGGACTACGCGCCGTCCCGCCTCCTGCGCGCACTCGTCATCATGGGTGTCGCCGCGGCTGGTGTGCTCTATCTCTCGCTCGTCATTCCGGCGCTGAACCGCCGCCGTCGCGCGGTGCTCCTCGCCTTCGTCGTGCTCGCGCTCATCGGCATGATGCCCGTCCTGCTCGGCGCGGGAAGCAAGATCCGTGTGCTCGCGGCACTCGCGAGCGCAAACCTCTTTCCGGCACTCGCCATCACGGGGCTGCTCGACCTCCTCGGCGGACGGCGTTTCGCGAAGGATACGCCCACATGGCGCATCATCGTTGCGGGCTGGGTGCTCCTCGGCATCACGAGTGCGCTCTCCCTCGTTGGCGCGGGCTATCTCTCGGGCTCGCTCGTCGATACGCGCTATCTCCTCGAGTTCGACATCTTCCGCGGGATCAAGCTGACCTTTGTCCTGCCGATGGTGCTCGTGGCGATTGCGTTCATGCAGCGCTTTGATATCTTCGATGGGCAGTTCGACGCGTCGGCGGGCGTCCTCGGACAGGTGCGCGAGATCCTCGCGACCCCCGTGCGCGTCGGCTCGCTTCTCGGCGGGCTCGTCCTCATCGGTGCGCTCATCGTGCTCGTCCTGCGCAGTGGCCACACATCGGGGATGCCCGTGCCCGGGATCGAGCTGAAGATGCGCGCCGCGCTCGAGCAGCTCTTCTACGCACGCCCGCGCACGAAGGAGTTCATGATCGGACACCCCGCCTTCCTGCTCGCGCTCTGCGCGGCGGTACGGCGGTGGCGGACGTGGATCATCTTTGCCCTCGTCCTCGTCGCAACCATCGGACAGGGCTCCATGGTCGAGACGTTCGCGCACATGCGCACGCCGATCGAGATGTCGCTCGTGCGCGGCATCGGCGGCATCTTCCTCGGCGGCGCGATCGGCGCTGTGCTCGTGGCACTTGTTGCGGCGTGGAATCATCTCTTGGAGCGCGTGCGGAAAGCGGTCTGATATCCGTATTCTTTGAGAACGTCGTTCTGTGTGAAAACTGACGATGCTTTGTCAAGGTGTTGCCGTGAATGAGGAAGGGCGAAGCCCAAAAGCGAACCCTAGTGGAGCAAGTGAGTAAAGTTACTGACCTGTCCAAGAAGCAAGCCCATAGGGCGTAGCTGATTGGGGAACAGGTCGTATGGGAAAACGTCCCAAGAACACGAGCGACAGCGATGTGTGATTGGCTGACGTTGACCGCTCCCCGTGATAACGGGGAAGGCTTAGGATAGGGGATATGCAACAGCCCTTTATCCGTGCTTCTCTAGAGTTTTGCGACGGGGTCGAGTGCCTTGACCTCGCCCGTGGCCGTCATTTCGACGCTTGTGCCTTCGGGCAGTCCCGTGAAGATCACGAGGCAGGCATCCGATGTCGCATTTGTGCGGATGTAGTCGATATCAAACTTCATCAGGCGGTCGCCCTTTTTGACCTGCTGTCCCGCCTCGACAAAGACCTCGAAGCCCTTGCCGCCAAGCGCGACGGTGTCGACGCCGATATGGAGCAGGTACTCTGTACCGTCCGCACTCTTCATGCCGATGGCATGTTTTGTGTCGAAGACGAAGACGACCTCACCATCGGCGGGTGCGAGTACCTCACCAACCGTCGGATAGACGAAGAAGCCGTCGCCCATCATCTTGCTCGCGAACGCATCGTCCGGTGCCTCCGTGATCGGGTGTACTGTTCCCGTGACAGGGCTGCAGAGCGTATGCTTTTCCCCTGTGGAGGGAGTTGCAGCCTCTTGTACCGCCGCCTCGGCGGGCTTTTCCTCAGCAACTGCGGCGGGGGCGTCCTCCGGCTCGACCTCGGGCGCTGTCTCAAGATAGGTCTCGAGATTTGACTTGATGACGGCGACCTGCGGTCCATAGATGACCTGTACGCCCGTGCCCTTGACGATGACGCCGACGGCACCCGTCGCCTTGAGGAGTTTTTCATCCACGAGGGACGCATCCGCGACAGAGCAGCGCAGACGCGTTGCACAGCAGTCGACCGAGGTGATGTTGCGCTTGCTGCCGAGCCCCTTGGCGATTGCCGCGCTCTTGGCATCAAAACCTGCATCGCCATTAGCAGCACCGCCCGCTCCCTCGCGTGCCTTGTAGTCCGCCTTGGTGTAGAGTTTTGTCTCCTCGTCGTCGTCCTCACGCCCCGGCGTCTTGAAGCCGAAGTGCAGGATCATCCAGCGGAAGATGAAGTAGTAGAGGAAGAAGTAGACAATGCCGACAGGGATGACGTACATCCAGCTTGTCTTTGCCTCGCCCTGAAGTATACCGAAGATGAAGAAGTCGAGGAGTCCGCCCGAGAAGGTGAGACCCACGGCGATGTTCAGCATGTGCGCGATCATATATGCCGCGCCCGCGAGTACGACCTGCACGGCGAAGAGGGCAGGAGCAACGAAGAGGAACGAGAACTCGATCGGCTCCGTGATGCCCGTGAGCATACAGGTGAGTGCTGCCGAGAGGAGCAGTCCGCCCGCGACCTTTTTCTTTTCGGGGCGTGCGCAGTGGTACATCGCGAGAGCCGCACCCGGCAGGCCGAAGATCATGAAGATGAACTCACCGGAGAAGTAGCGCGTGGCATCTGCACTGAAATGTGCGACATCCGGCGAGGCGAGCTGCGCGAAGAAGATGTTCTGACCGCCCTGGATGAGCTGTCCGTCGATCATCATGGAGCCGCCGACGCCCGTCTGCCAGAATGGCAGGTAGAAGACGTGATGCAGCCCGAAGGGGATGAGCGCGCGCTTGATGATACCGAAGATCAGCGTGCCGATATAGCCCGTGCCCGTGACAAGGCCGCCGAGGGCGAAGATGCCCTGCTGTGCAAGCGGCCAGACAAAGTACATGGCAATCCCGACGAAGAGGAAGACGATGGTCGAGATGATGGGAATGAAGCGCGAACCGCCGAAGAAGGAGAGTGCATTCGGCAGGATAATCTTATGGTATCGGTTGTGCAGGAGTGCCACGCCGATACCGACGATGATGCCGCCGAAGACGCCCATCTGGAAGGACATGATGCCGCAGGAGGGCGCGATCGTGCCTTCGAGGACGCTCGGTGCGATCGTGCCGTCGGCGAGGATCTGTCCGCCGATTTTCAGCATGGCGTTGCAGGATGTGTGCATGACGAAGAAGGCGATCATGGCGGAGAGCGCCGCGACCTCTTTCTCCGCCTTTGCCATGCCGATGGCGACACCGACGGCGAAGATGATCGGCAGATTACCGAAGATCGTACTGCCTGCGCTCGACATGATCGAGAGCAGTGCGTGCAGCGGTGTTCCTGTGCCGAGCACTCCGCCGAGACCGTATGTCGCGATGGTCGTCGGGTTCGTGAACGACGCGCCGATGCCGAGCAGGATGCCCGCGATCGGAAGGATCGCGACTGGCAGCATAAAGCTGCGCCCGACACGTTGGAGCACACTAAAGATTTCATCTTTCATAGTATTTCCCCTTTCTCTCCGCCTCCACCCCGTGCGTCCTCCCCTTTGGACGCACAATGTCAATCTAGTAGATGCACTGACACGATGAAAACGGTATTGATGAAATGATACATGAAAATTATACTGTAAACGCAGAGGAAGTGCAAAAGAAAATTAGATTTGTTTGTCATAGGGATGTCAGAAATATTTTGTCCTGCGTTGAAGTTATGCTATACTTGTAACAGATCAGTGAAAACGCAGAGATGTCGCTCGAAAAAATTCGTGAGATTGGACAGATGCACCACTTGCTCTGAGAATGCGGCGTATGCTATAATATGTGTGACTAATCTGTCAACAAAGGGGTGTCGGATGAAATGAGAGGCGCGGAGGCGGTTCTTGCGTGTCTGCGAGAGCAGGACGTGGATACGGTGTTTGGATACCCCGGCGGCATGATTCTGCCGCTCTACGATGCACTCTATGGGCAGACGGAGATCCGTCAGATCCTCGTGACGCATGAGCAGAATGCGGCGCACGCCGCCGACGGCTATGCGCGTGCGACGGGGCGCGTCGGCGTCTGTATCGCGACCTCGGGCCCCGGCGCGACAAATCTCGTGACGGGCATCGCGACGGCGTACATGGACTCGATCCCGATGGTGGCCATCACGGGACAAGTCGATCTATCGATGCTCGGCCGCGACGCGTTTCAGGAGACGGATATCCTCGATGTGACGATGCCCGTGACAAAGCATAACTACAAGGTCAAGAACGCCGCTGATCTCGTACCGACGATCCGCGAGGCGTTTGATCTTGCACGCAGTGGGCGCCCGGGCCCCGTGCTCATCGATGTGCCGCGTAACCTCTTTTTCGAGGAGGTCGCCTATACGGAGCAGAAGCGGGCGGAGCATCAGCCCGGAAAACCCGATGCAGATTTCATCATCTGCGCGGCCGAGGCGGCGACAGAGATCGTGAATGCAGAGCGTCCGCTTGTCATTGTGGGCGGCGGTGTGATCTCAGCCGGGGCATCGGCGGAGACCGTCGCATTCATCGAGAAATACAGACTTCCTGCCGTTCACACCCTGATGGGGATGGGCGCCGTCCCCAGTACACATCCGCAGATGCTCGGATTTGCCGGGATGCATGGAGAGAAAGCGGCGAACTATGCCATCGGTGCCGCCGATCTCGTCATCGCACTCGGCAGCCGTTTTGCCGACCGGCAGACGGGTAATCTCAGCAAGTACACAGCGAACCGCAAGTTCATCCACATCGACATCGACCCCGCCGAGATCGACAAAAATGTCGGCAGCAGCATTGGGCTGGCGGGCGATATGCGCGTGATTCTGAACCTGCTCATGCGGCAGGAACCAAAGGATGATCTCGCTGCATGGTGGCAGCAGATCCATACGTGGCAGGAGAAGTTCGACTACGATTATCATGTTGATCGCCTGACCGTGCCGTGGGCACTGAACCAGGTGGCGCAGATGACGACGGGCAAGCCATACGCCTATGCGACGGATGTGGGACAGCATCAGATGTGGGCAGCACTGCATCTGCGTGTGGAGGAGCCGCGGACGTGGCTGACCTCGGGCGGACTCGGAACGATGGGCTATGGCCTGCCGGCGGCGATGGGCGCTCAGATCGCATGGGGGGATCGGCGCCGTGTCATCCACATTGCGGGCGATGGCGGCATTAAGATGACGGGGAATGAGTACTATACGATTGCACGTCTGGGGCTGCCCGTGATCTCGATCATCGCGAACAACCGCAGCCTCGGGATGATTCGTCAGCTGCAGAAGGTGCTCTACAAGGAGCGTTATATTGCCTGTGAGCTGGACCATGAGATGGACTATGTAAAATACGCGGAGAGCTTCGGCATCAAGGCTGTACGTGTGTCGACGCAGGAGGAATTTGCGGCGGCACTCAGCAAGGCGTTGGAGGATCGTACGCACCCGCGTGTGATTGTGATGGATGTGTGGCGCAGTTTCGTGGAGCCAATGGCGAAAGGCGGTGCGCGCATTGACGAGTTCGTTGATTTCAAATAGAGCCGTACTGCGCGGTGAGCGCGGATTCTCTCTGCTCTCGACCCTTCTTGCCGTCATGATTCTGGCGGTGATTCTTGCGATTGCCGTGCCGCGTTTTTCCTCAGCGCTCGCGACCGCAAATACTGTGAAGGTGCAGGCGGATCTCACGGCACTCGATACGGCGATTGTCCTCTATCAGACGGCAAAGGGGAAAAATCCCACGGGCGTTGATGATCTCACGGACTACGTGACGGATCTGAAGCATCTGAAACCGCCTGCGGGGACGATACGCGTCGGCGCACAGGAGCTCTCCACGGAGAATGTCTCCTATCAGGTAGAGAAAAAGGACGGTGTCTGGCGTGCGACCTGTGCAGGACGCACGGCGGAGGAGTACCATACACGGAATTAGGATATCTTAGAGGAGGATGGCGTGATGCAGGAGACAGTGCACACGTTTTGTCCGTCGCGCTGTGCCGCGTCGATCCTCTTCCTGCTCTGGTGTGCGGGCAGTCTTGGCGTTCTCCTGACCTACGGTGTGGGGCTGCGCGGCGGATGCGGAATGCTCTTTACGGCGGTGCTGCTCTGGCTCTCCTATCTCGATCTGCGCGATGGGATGCTCTATGACTGCATCACACTGCCGTTTGCCGTCCTCGGACTGATGGCCTCGGGACTGGACTCAATTTCAGATGCACTTTTGGGCGGGACGCTTTGCGGCGTCTTATTTTATTGTCTGTATCTTGCCGCGCGCGGCGGACTTGGGGGCGGTGATGTAAAGCTCGCCGCCGGACTTGGGCTCTGGCTCGGCTGGGAGGCGGCGATTGTCGCCGTCTGGACGGCGTTCCTGCTCGGCGGCGCGGCGGCGGCGTTTCTTCTCCTCACGGGGCGCAAGAGCCGGCATGACGGCATCCCGTTTGGTCCATTCCTCGCCGTCGGCGGCTATGTGGGCTACCTTGCGGGGCGGCAGCTCTGGCAGCTTTACTGGGGGCTGCCGTGATGCGGAGGGATGCGCGCGGCATGATGCTCCTGCACGTCCTGCTCGCCGCGTCGATCATAGCCGTGCTCGGCGCCGCAGCACTCCCGCGTGCGCGCTCTCTCTATGTGCGGGCGGCCGTGGAGTATGAGGCAGTGCATCTCATCGGTGAGCTGCGCCGCATACAGGCGGTCAGCCGCACGACGGCGATGCCGCTCTACATGCTCGGAGGAACGGCGGCAGGGGCGCGCGAACCGCAGCTCTACGTGCGGAACGGCAGCTATGAAATCGCGCCGCACGGCGGGACGGGGCGTGCCCATCGGATGCTTCCGCTCGTGCGAATCACACAGGTGACGGCGGGCGGGAAACCCATGTCATTTGACCGCAACGGCGGCATCGGACAGGGGAGCAGACAGGGGAGCAGCAACATGACCATCCGCATCGAGGCAGAGGGGCACGCGCGGGATGCGCTGAACGTCATCATCGACAGTGCGGCACGCATCCGGCTCCAGCGCGGAGGCCGCGATGAGGAATGACGCGCGCGGCTGGGTGCTCATGGAGGCGGTGATCCTCGGCTGCATTGTGCTTTCCGCCGCCGCCGTGCTCGGGATCTTTGCCCGCAGTGCGCTGCTCGCAGAGCAGTCCTCCGCGCGCATGGATGCGGCGTTCTTGGCGCGGCAGGAGCTCTCTGCGATGGAGGCGGGACTTGCGCATGGAGCGTTCCCGAGGGTCAGCGCGCCCTCGGTTCGCGTGAATGATGTGACCTATGCCCTGCGCGCAGATGTTGTGCGACAGGGAGATTTTTATGATGTGACGCTGCACCTCTCATGGCGCGTCTTGGGGCGCACGGAGACAGCGGACTACGTGCGGAGGATGAAGCGATATGATACGCAGGCGGCACCGTAGAGCAGGTGGGGAGCGCGGCGTTGTGCTGACGGAACTCGCCGTCAGTCTGCCGATCTTCGCGCTCCTGCTGACCTTCCTTGTCTTTGCCCTCGTGTGGGGCTGGCGCAGCTATCAGCGTACGGTCGCCGATGCCGAGCTGCGGCAGGAGATGCAGATCGCCATGGCACGCATTACGGAGTCCGTGCTCTCCTCGTCGTATGTTACGCAGGACACGCAGGGCATCTATCGGATGCGGCACAGCATAGAGGAAAAGCATGTGGGGACGCCGCTGGACTCCTATTGGCTCACCGGCGGCAGACTGGTGTATCAGACGTCTGCTGCACCGCTGACGGGCGGCTATGCGGGCGCAGGGG
>JABZYJ010000084.1:0-322 GCA_015265235.1 Selenomonas sp.
CTGTCAGGGCGTCATGAACGCCCTCGAACGCATTGCCCCACTCCATCTGGCGGAGGACTGGGATAACACAGGACTGCTTGTCGGCAGCTTTTCACAGAAGGTGGAGCGCATCCTCGTCGCGCTCGACGTGGACGACATTGTCGTCGCCGAGGCGATCGAACGCAGCGCGGACATGATCGTCGCGCATCATCCCGCGCTCTTTCGCGGCATGAAGCAGCTGCGCACCGACCTCCCGCTCGGACGGCGGCTCGCCGCGCTCCTCACGCACGGCATCGCCGTCGCAGCGGCGCATACGAACCTCGACATCACGCGCGGCGGCGTG
>JABZYJ010000084.1:332-8316 GCA_015265235.1 Selenomonas sp.
TTGCCCATAGCGTGGGCGAGCGGCTCGGCGTCTCCCACGTGCGCCTCGTACGTGCCGCAGACCGACCCGTCCGGCGCGTGGCCGTTGTCGGCGGCGCGGGCGCGGAGTTCATCGACACAGCCGTGCGGCGCGGCGCAGATGTCTACCTCACGGGGGATGTCAAGTACCACGAGGCACAGCGCGCCGCCGAGCAGGGCATGCACCTCATCGACGCGGGGCATTTCGGCACGGAGCGCCCCGTCCTCCCCGTCCTCGCCGACCTCCTGCGCACGGAGCTCGCAGCGGAGCACGGGACGGTGGAGATCCTCGTGACTGAGAGACAGCACGACGTATTCGACGTCATTATATAGGAAAGGGAATCTATGGAGCAGAAGCATATCCGCAATTTTTCCATCATCGCCCACATCGACCATGGAAAATCCACCATTGCCGACCGCCTCATCGAGTACACGGGGACACTCAGTGAGCGCGAGATGGAGGCGCAGGTGCTCGACAGCATGGATCTCGAGCGCGAGCGCGGAATCACCATCAAGGCACAGACCGTGCGGCTCGACTATCGCGGCGAGGACGGGGAGCTGTACGAGCTGAACCTCATCGACACACCGGGACACGTCGACTTCAACTACGAGGTCTCGCGCAGCCTTGCCGCGTGCGAGGGTGCGCTCCTCGTCGTGGACGCGGCGCAGGGCGTGGAGGCACAGACCCTGGCGAACGTCTACCTCGCGCTCGAGCACGACCTCGAGATCGTGCCCGTCATCAACAAAATTGACCTGCCGAGTGCCGAGCCCGAGCGCGTCAAGGAGGAAATCGAGGACAGCATCGGCCTCGACACGAGTACCGCCGTCCTCGCCTCGGCCAAGACCGGCATCGGCATCAAGGAAATCCTCGACGCCGTCGTCGCCTACATCCCGCCGCCCGAGGGCGACGCGGATGCACCGCTGCGCGCGCTCATCTTTGACTCCTACTTCGACGCATACAAGGGCGTGATCGCTCACGTGCGCGTCAAGGAGGGCGTGATCCAAAAGGGCATGAAGCTGAAACTCATGGCGACGGGCAAGACCTTCGAGGTCACGGACGTCGGCTGCTTCCGCCCGCGTCCCGTCGATACGGGCGAGCTCCGCACGGGCGAGGTCGGCTTCATCGCGGGGGCGCTGAAGGACGTACGCGACGTGCGCGTCGGCGACACCGTCACGGGGGCCGAGCGCCCCGCTGTTGAGGCGCTGCCGGGCTATCGCGGCGTCACGCCCATGGTCTTCTGCGGCCTCTACCCCGAGGACAGCAAGGACTATGACAACCTCCGCGAGGCACTCGAAAAACTCCAGCTCAACGACGCCGCCCTCGTCTTTGAGCCCGAGACCTCCATCGCCCTCGGCTTTGGCTTCCGCTGCGGCTTCCTCGGCCTCCTCCACATGGACGTCATCCAGGAGCGCCTCGAACGCGAGTACAACCTCGGCCTCATCATGACCGCGCCCTCCGTCGTCTACCACGTCTACCGCACGGACGGCACCATGCGCGAGGTCAGCAACCCCGCCGACCTCCCGCCCGCGACCGAGATCGAGCACATCGAGGAGCCGTGTGTCAAGGCGACCGTCATCGTACCAAAGGACTACGTCGGCGCCGTCATGGAGATCTCACAGGAAAAACGCGGCGTATTCCAGACCATGGACTACCTCGACGCGACGCGCGTCACCGTCATCTACCACATCCCGCTGAACGAGATCCTCTACGACTACTTCGACCGGCTGAAATCCGCCACGCGCGGCTACGCCTCCCTCGACTACGAACTGATCGACTACCAGACCAGCAATCTTGTCAAGCTCGACATCCTCCTCAACGGCGACCCCGGGGACGCGCTCTCGACCATCGTCCACCGCGACCGTGCTGCCGCACGCGGCCGCCAGCTCGCGACCAAGCTGAAGGAAATCATCCCCCAGCAGATGTTCGAGATTCCCATCCAGGCAGCCATCGGGAGCAAAATCATCGCACGCGAGAACGTGCGCGCCCGCCGCAAGGACGTTCTCGCAAAATGCTACGGCGGCGACATCACGCGCAAGCGCAAACTCCTCGAAAAACAGAAGGAAGGCAAAAAGCGCATGAAGGCCGTCGGCAGTGTCGAGCTCCCGCAGGAGGCATTCATGGCGGTGCTGAAAATTGACGACTGATATGCGCAGGGCAGAGGGGCGGCAGACATGGGGCATCTACGTCCACATCCCCTACTGCGTGAAAAAATGTGCATACTGCGACTTCGTCTCCGCCCCGTCCGCACAGCGTGGGGCGGAGATGGAGGACTATGCGGCGGCGCTGACGGCAGAGATTCTGCGCGAAGTGCCGCCGCTTCGTGCACGGTGGGGCGCGGCAGCGCCCATCTACGTGGGCGGCGGCACGCCGACGGCACTGCCCGCGCCGCTCCTCACGGGACTGCTGGAGACACTCCGCACGGCGGCGGGAATGCCTGAGGAATGTACCATCGAGGCGAATCCCGGCACCGTGGACGCGGCATACCTCGGCGCACTCCGCGCGGCGGGCGCGAACCGCCTCAGCCTCGGTGTACAGAGCTTTGACGATGCGCTCCTCTATGGCATCGGGCGCATTCACACCGCCGCGGAGGCGGCGCAGGCATTTCACGCGGCGCGCGCGGCAGGATTTGAGAATATCAGCATCGACCTCATGTACGGCCTGCCGGGGCAGACCCTTGACCACCTGCGCAGCAGTGTCGCGGCGGCCGTCGCCCTCGCGCCGGAGCACCTCTCCGTCTACGGACTGACCGTCGAGGAGGGGACGCCGTTCGCGGCGATGCAGGCGGCAGGGCGGCTTGATCTCCCCACGGAGGACGCAGCCGAGGAGATGTATGACTTGCTTGTGGCGGAGCTGCCCGCGCGCGGCTATGCCCGCTATGAGATCGCGAACTTCGCACGGCGGGGCTTTGAGAGCCGGCACAACCGCGGCTATTGGCACATGACGCCCTACCTCGGACTCGGCGCGGCGGCGCACGGCTATGTGGACGGTGCGCGCTGGGCGAACGAGGCGGACATCCCCGCCTACATCCGCAACGTGCGGGCGGGGACGTGCATACGCACCCCCGAGGACGGCGCGCGCACACGAGAGCGTGAGATGGAGGAGTATGCCTTCCTCGCGCTGCGCACGGCGGAGGGCATCGACGCGGCGGACTTTCATCGCCGCTGGGGGCGAGACTTGGAGGAGGTCTACGGCGCGGTGATCGCGCACTACGCTGCGCTCGGGCTCCTTCGCCGCACGGCGGCGGGCGCCGCGCTGACGGAGGCGGGCATGAAACTCGGCAACGAAGTCTTTGCCGCATTTTTGCTTGAGGCGTAGAGTTGTGGTATGATGATACGAAGTGTGGCATTGCTGTCCGCGCGAACACCTCGTTTGCAAGTGGTCGTGCGCTTATCTGTCTAAATACCTGCGAATTGCTAAACGCGCTTCGCTTGGACGACGCAATTCGCAGGGGGCAGAACGCGCACTTTCTCCACTTGCGCCACTAGGGTTCGCTTTTGACAGCAATATCCACGGACACAGCGGTATGGCTCATCATACCGTGTGGGAGATATGGAATAATTGAAGAGACAGGAGAAATTTCCATGAAAACACTGACCATGATCGAGATGCAGGGCTGCCCCTACTGCGCGAACGCACATCGCGCCATCGACGCACTGCGCGCGGAGGGCGGCGCGTACGCGGACGTTCCGCTCACCTTCATCGACGAGAACCGCGAGCCCGCGCGCACCCAGCCCTACGCCGGGCAGTACTACTACGTCCCGAGCATCTTTATGGACGGCGCGAAACTCTACGAGGCACAGCCGGGACAGAGCTACGAGGCCATCTATGCCGAGGTAAAGAACGCGTTTGATGCGGCGAGTGCTGAGTAGGAGGGCTGCCGCACGTGAATTGCGGCACAAATACGTGAGAATTCGCTCACAAAATGAAATAAAACTTGTAAAATCATTTGAAATGACGCATAATAAGTGACGCATTAGTATTATTACATACTGCACAGAGATTGCAGAAAAAGGATGAGGTGATTGTATGCATCAACCGGTTACGGACAACCCCTTTGTTATCATGGTCATCAACATGGTCATTGTCTTTGCCGTGCTGACTGCGGTGTGGGGGCTCATCGAGCTGACCCACATCATCGACCCAACGAAGAAAAAGGCGGAGCCTGCCGCACCGCCCCAGCCTGCCGCTGCGCCTGCCGCACCCGTTATGGCAGTCGCACCTGCCGCAGAGGAGGGCATCAGCGCGGAGACCATCGCGGTCATTGCCGCCGCTGTCGCCGCCTGCGGCTGCAGCCCTGCACAGATCAAAGCCGTGCGTCCGGCGGAGCAGCCCTCGTGGAGCCGCTATGCACGTGTGCGCGGGATGCGCTAGGGAGGGATCATCATGGACTTTATCAACGCATTTGCCGTCTCCCTGCAGGCGATTGGTCAGGGCAGCGGATTCGTGGGATTCACCTCCGGCAACCTCATCATGATCCTCGTCGGGCTATTGCTTCTTTATCTCGCATTTGCCCGCGACTTCGAGCCGCTGCTCCTCAGCCCGATCGCCTTCGGCTGCATCCTCGCGAACGTTCCGTTCAACGGCTTTGAGGAGCCGGGCGTCATGTCCGCCATCGGCATGGGCATCAAGTACGAGATCTTCCCGCCGCTCATCTTCCTCGGTGTCGGCGCGATGACGGACTTCGGCCCCTTGATCGCTCGCCCGTCGAGCCTCCTCATGGGCGCGGCGGCGCAGTTCGGCGTCTTTGTCGCCCTGCTCGGCGCGATGATGCTCGGCTTCAACGCACAGGAGGCTGGCTCCATCGGCATCATCGGCGGTGCGGACGGCCCGACCTCCATCTACCTCGCCTCCAAGATGGCACCGCACCTCCTCGGCGCGATTGCCGTCGCGGCGTACACCTACATGGCACTCGTACCGCTCATCCAGCCGCCCGTCATGAAGCTCCTCACCTCGAAGCGGGAGCGCGAGGTCGTCATGGAGCAGGCGCGTGAGGTCACGAAGTTCGAGCGCATCGCCTTCCCGATCGTCTCGACCATCTTCATCAGCCTTCTCCTGCCGTCCATCACCGCCCTCCTCGGCATGCTGATGCTCGGCAACCTCTTCCGCGAGAGCGGTGTGACGGATCGTCTCTCCGATACGGCGCAGAACGCGCTCATCAACACCGTCACCATCTTCCTCGCACTCGGCACGGGGCTCACGATGAGCGCCGAGAGTTTCCTCGTCAAGGAAACCCTCATGATCATCGGGCTTGGACTTGTCGCCTTCATCTTCGGTACGGCGGCAGGCGTCGTCCTCGGCAAGGTCATGTGCCGCGCGACGGGCTGGAAGATCAACCCGCTCATCGGCTCGGCGGGCGTCTCTGCCGTTCCGATGGCAGCGCGTGTCAGCCAGATCGTCGGCATCAAGGCAAAGCCCGGCAACTACCTCCTCATGCACGCCATGGGGCCGAACGTCGCGGGTGTTATCGGCACCGCCGTCGCCGCAGGTGCGATGCTCGCGATGCTGATGTAATGCTGCGCTTGTTGGCGAACGCTCTCTATTTGACAAAATCATCCTTCCTCTGTACTATGGGGGAAGGATTTTTTATTCTTCGTACACTTCCACCGAAGAACCGATAAGAACAAGTGGGAAAAGAAAGGAAAGTACCGCCCAAGACACAAGACAGGCGCGGGCTTTCATCATGGGAGGAAAACTTATGCGCGGCACATTCTACGGCATCGGCGTCGGCCCGGGCGATCCCGAGCTGCTCACCGTCAAGGCAATCAAGGCAATCGAGGCGGCAGATGTCCTCATCGCCCCCAAGACCGAGAAAAAGGACGGCAGCGTCGCCCTCAAGATCGCCCGTCCCTACCTCAAAGAGGGCGTCGAGATCGTCTATCAGGTATTCCCCATGGTCAAGGACTTCGCGAAAAATCCCGAAGCATGGGAGGAGAACAAAGCAGAGATCCTCGCCCTCCTCGACGCGGGGAAGAACGTCGCCTTCCTCACCCTCGGCGACCCCATGTTTTACAGCACCTACATCTATGTCTTCCGCCTCATGGAGCAGGAGGACGTCGAGATCGTCACCATCCCGGGCGTACCCGCCTTTGCCGCGATCGGCAGCCGGCTCAATCGCCCCATCGTGGAGGGGGACGACATCCTCGCCATCATCCCTGCGACGGCGGACAGCGCGCAGCTCAAAAAAATCATGGCGGTCGCGGGCAGTGCGGTCGTCATGAAGGTCTACCGCAACTACCCCGAGATCGTCGATCTCCTTGAGAAAAATGACATGGCGGAGGATGCTGTCCTCGTCAGCCGCGCAGGGCTCGACGATGAGAAGATCGTCCGCGACATCGGCGCACATCGCGACGCGCCGCTGAACTACCTCTCCACCATTCTCGCACGGAGGAACTGACATGAAACGACTTGGCACGATTCTCCTCATCGCCGCCTCCCTCGTCCTCAGTGCGTGCGGCGCTCCCGCACCCTCCACGGGCAGCGGGGCGGAGGGCAGCTACGCCACCGTGACGGACGACAACGGGCGCACCGTCAGCTTTGACCAAAAGCCCGCACGCATCGTCGTCACCTCCGCCTCCTTTATCGAGCCGCTCTACGCCGTCGGCGGTGAGGTCGTCGGACGCCCCGACTCCAAGATGAAGATTCCGGACGCGGCCAAGGCGGCGCCCTCCATCGGCAAAACCTACCAGATCGACACGGAGAAGCTGATCTCCCTCTCGCCTGACCTCGTCATCCTCAACCGCGGCATGAACGAAAAACTCATCGACACCCTCGGGGCAAACGGCATCAAGACCCTCGTCCTCGACGGCAAGAGCTACGATGATGTCAAGCGTGAGATCGGCATCCTTGCCGCGCTCACAGGCGAGCAGAAAAAGGGGGAGGAGCTCGTCCAGAAGATGGACAGCGATCTCGACGCCGTGCGCCGCTCCATCCCGCAGGAGAAAAAGCGTGTCGCCATCATCCACAGCACGGGGCAGGGACTCTCCGTCCAGCTCGACGGCAGCATCGCGGGCTGCATCGCGAACATGCTCGGTTGGGAGAACACAGCGGCAGGCATGCCCGCCCTCGACAAGAACCCCGACGCCGCTCCCTACAGCATGGAGACACTCGTCGCACAGAACCCCGACATCCTCTTTGTCACGAGCATGGGCGACGAGGCGGAGATCCGCGCGTCCATGGAGGCCATGTTTGCGGGCAACCCCGCATGGCAGAGTGTCACCGCCATCCGCGAGGGCAAAGTCTACTACCTGCCGCAGGAAATGTTCCTCTTCAGCCCCGGGCTTGACTACCCCGCAGCGGCGAAGTACATGGCGGGGCTCGTCTATCCATGAGAAAACGCATCCTCGTCCTCGTGCTCTTTGCCGTACTTGCCGTCGTCGGCTGTATCGTATCGACGGCAAAGGGCTCGGTGGACATCCCCTGCGCGGAGATCGCCGCTGCCCTCGGCGGCGTGCGAGACACGGCACACGCCCAGATCTTCTGGAACATCCGCCTGCCGCGCACCATCGTCGCAGCCCTCGTCGGCGTGAACCTCGCCCTCGCGGGAGCGATCCTGCAGGCGATCCTGCGGAACCCGCTCGCCGACCCGCATATCATCGGCATCTCCTCCGGCGCGGGGCTGGCGGGCATCTTTATCATGCTCGTCCTGCCGGGCGCAGCGTGGCTCATCACGCCGGCGGCGTTCGGCGGGGCGATGTTCGCCGCCCTCCTCATCTACCTCCTCGCGTGGCGTGACGGCATCCGACCGACGCGCGTCATCCTCGCGGGCGTCGCCGTCTCGGCATTCCTCGGCGCGGGCATCTCCGCCATGATGATCCTCTACAGCGACCGCGTCCACAGCGCGCTCATGTGGATGGTCGGCGGACTCTCCGCGCGGAGCTGGCCGCACGTCGAGATGCTCCTGCCGTACACCGTCGGGGCGGGGCTCTGCGCTCTGCTCGCGGCGGGACGGCTCAACATCCTCCTCCTC
>JABZYJ010000085.1 GCA_015265235.1 Selenomonas sp.
CGATGAATATGTACAGTATCTCAATTCTAATGACTAATTTTTAGGTTTTTGTGTCCAGTTTTTGTTGACTAGTGCAAATGGAGCGTAACGCCTCCATGACCGAACTGCTATTGACAGAGAACATGCCAACGTGTATCTTTAAGTTAAGAAAATATATGGCTGTTACGAGCGGCTATGACCATCCCTTCCGTTTGGGGACAATAAAGATACAGCGGAGTTGACCGTCGGCGAGGGTAGGAAAATTCACCTCTGCTCGGAAGTAGAGAGAATTGTTTCGGCAGTTCTCTCTACTTTTCTTTGTCATGAAGATTGAGACAACAGCATTGATTGCGCTCCTACAATAGAGGACAGAAGACCATGCTTATTTGAAAGAAACGGGATTTCCTGCTATAATCAGAAACAATGATGGAGGAGTGTCCCTGTCTTTCAGCGGCACCTCCGGCAACAAAGGAGACTTTACACAATGCTGTTACACCGTAAATCCGTCGAACTGCTTGCGCCTGCCGGCACATGGGATGCCATGACGGCAGCGATTGATGCCGGCGCGGACGCCGTCTATCTGGGCGGCAAACATTTCAATATGCGCCTGCACGAGGGCGATTTCAACTTCGACGACGCACGGCTCAAGGAGGCGATTGACTACGCCCACGCCCATGACGTCCACCTCTACGTAACCCTCAACAACCTCATCAGCAACGAGGAGCTGCCGGCACTGCGCGACTATCTCGCCTATCTGGAGGAGATCCGCCCCGATGCGATTCTCGTACAGGACTTTGCCGTGCTCGAGCTCGTGCACGAGATGGGCATCACCGTGCCCCTGCACACCTCGGTCATGATGAATACGCATAACGAATACGCCATCGAAAAGCTCAAGGAATACGGCATCACGCGCATCGTGGTCGGCCGTGAGATGACGCTCTCCGAGCTCGCCCTCTTCCGTGCGCGCACGGGCATCGAGGTGGAGTACTTCATGCACGGCGATATGTGCATCTCCGAGAGCGGGCAGTGCATCCACTCGGGCGTTCTCTTCGGGCAGAGCGGCAACCGCGGGCGCTGCATGAAGATCTGCCGCTGGCCGTTTGCCTTCATCAACGAGGAGACGGGAGAGGTCCTCGACGCGTCCAGCCCCGGGCCGTACAAGCTGGCGCTCAAGGATATGTGCATGTATCGTGCCATCCCCGCACTCATACAGGCGGGCGTCTTTTCGTTCAAAATCGAGGGGCGGATGCGCGCGCCGGAGTTCATCCGCCGCCTCGTCTCCACCTATCGTGCCGCCATCGATGCCTACATCGCCGATCCGAACGGCTATACGACGGATGAGGAGGGCTGGCGCAGCCTCTACGAAAACCGCGTGCGCGACTACACGACCACATTCGCATTTGGACAGCCGACAGCAATCGACATCGGCATGACGGGCGAGCGCGAGCCGCGCTTCTTCAGTCAGGCGATCGAGGAGGCGGGCTTTGCCGACGAGGTGCTGCGCGAGGAGCCGCCGATCGCAAAGGAAAACGAACCCAGCCGTCGTCTGAGTGTCCGCGTCGGCACCCCCGAGGCGGCGCGCGCCGCCATCGACGCAGGCGCTGATACGGTCTACGTCGGCGGCGAGGCCTTCCGTCCGCAGCGTCCGTGGACGCTGCGCGACTACGAGGCACTCGTGCGCGACGCGGCAGGACGCGCCCACGTCATCGTGAATACACCGCGCACGACCATGCGCCGCGAATGCGGAGAGCTCGAGCAGTTCTTCACTGCCCTCAATGACATCGGCGTGGACGGCGTCATGGTCGGCAACCTCGGCACGCTGAAGCTCGCACGCACGCTCACGAAGCTGCCCATTCAGGCGGATCACTCCTTCAACCTTTTTAACCATCTCGCCGCGACCTTCCTCAAGGAAAACGGGCTCACCATGGCAACGGCATCCTATGAGCTGTCCTTCCGTCAGCTGCGCGAGATCGTCGAGAACGCCGTCCTGCCGATCGAGGCCGTCGTCCACGGCGCGTACGAGTCCATGATCTGCGACTACAACTTCCCTGCGATGTCGCTGCCCGCATACAACGACCTCGATTCGCCCGAGCTGCTCGACACGCACTATGCGTTCCGTGACGAGGCAGGCGGCGTCCATTCGATCCGCATCGACCAGTACGGGCGCAGCCACATCTACTTTGCCAAGGATCTGTGCCTCTACCCCTACCTCGAAAAGTTTAACGGACTCGGCTCTTACCGCATTGAGGCGCAGGACTACACGGCGGACGTGACGGCGGAGATCGTCCGCATCTACCGTGCAGCACTCGACCGTCTCGCCGCAGGCGGCGACGGCTATCGTGCGGCGGAGTTCGACCGCCTCACAGAGGTCGCGCCGCGCCCTCTTGGCATCGGCACCTATCGTTTCCGCCAGAGCCGCAATTCGATTTGAGTAAGAAAGTGCATTTCATGGCAACAGATTCTATCAGCGAACACTCCTACATCGGCGCAGCCGCCATACTGGAAAAGAAGAAGAAGTACATCATGCCCTGTCTGGGGCATTTCTACAGCGATCCGCGCCAGATTGTACGCGGCTCTATGCAGTACCTCTACGACAGCGAGGGGCGAGAGTATCTCGACTGCTTCGCGGGTGTCTCCGTCATCAACTGCGGGCACTGCAACCCCGAGATCAACGCCGCCGTCACGGAGCAGGTCAACACCCTCCAGCACGTCTGCAATATCTACCTCACGGAGAACTTCGTCAACCTCGCCGAGCAGCTCGCACGCATCACTCCGGGCGCACTGCAGAAAAGCTTCTTCTGCTCCACGGGCACAGAAGCAAACGAGGGCGCAGCTCTGCTCGCCGAGATTGCGACGGGCAGCAGCGAGTTCATCGCCCTGCGCAGCGGGCTTCACGGACGTACGAAACTGACGATGAGCCTGACGGGCATCGCCATGTGGCGCACCGACCCGAATCCCGTCGGGGGCATCAGCTTTGCACCGAACCCATACTGCTATCGCTGTCCCATGGGCAAGGAATACCCTGCCTGTGACCTCGC
Source organism: Selenomonas sp. (assembly GCA_015265235.1). GTDB lineage: Bacteria > Bacillota > Negativicutes > Selenomonadales > Selenomonadaceae > Centipeda. The sequence goes on from JABZYJ010000085.1 coordinate 3,018, forward strand.
GTGTGCCAATGTGGTCGAGGACATCATCCGAACGGTCACATCGGGGCGCCCTGCCGCCTTTATCGCCGAGACCATCCAGGGCAACGCGGGCATCGTCGTTCCGCCGCCCGGGTACTTCAAGCGCATCAAGGATATCCTCGCGCATTTCGGCACGCTCTTCATCGCAGACGAGGTACAGACGGGCTTTGCGCGCACGGGCAGAATGTTCGGCATCGAGCACTACGATGTGCAGCCCGATATCATGACCATGGCGAAGGCTCTCGGCAACGGTGCGCCCATCAGTGCGTTTATCGCGACGCCGGCGGTCGCCGACAAATACAAGAAGCCCGGCGCATCGACTCTCGGCGGCAATCCCGTCTCCTCTACGGCAGGGCTCGGCGTCATCCGCTATATCGAGTCGCATGATCTCATGGGGAACGCTGAGCGGCGCGGCGCACAGCTGCGTGCAGGGCTGCGGGAGATCGCAGCGCGGCATCCCATCATCGGCGACGTCCGTGGCCTCGGTCTGATGGTCGGCGCAGAATTTGTCCACGCGGACAAATCCCCCGCCCCTGCCGAGCTGGATGCTGTACTCGAGGAGCTCAAGAACCGCGGCTTCATCGTCGGCAAAAACGGCATCGCCCGCAACGTCATGGCATTTCAGCCGCCGCTCATCATCACGGAGCAGAATATCAGCGACGTGCTGAATGCAGTGGAGATCATCTTGACGGAGAAAGGACTCTAACGCTATGGCAAAACGCTACCATGAACTCACCGTCGCAGGCTGCCGCCGCAGTCTCCCCATCCTGAACCTCAACGAACACCTGGCGATCGCGGGTTTTGTCATGCTGGGCGACGTGGAGCTGTGCACGGCGTGTGCACGCGAGCTGGCAAAGGTGATTCCGGCGGACACGGAGATCCTCATGACCGCCGAGACGAAGGGCATTCCCCTGGCGGCGGAGCTCGCACGACAGCTTGGTATGCCCTACTACATCACGGCACGCAAATCCATCAAGGCGTACATGGAAGATCCCATCTGGGTCGAGGACGAATCCATTACGACGCTCGGCAAACAACGCCTCTACCTCACGGCGGATGATATCGCACGTATCAAGGGACGCCGCGTGCTCCTGCTGGATGACGTGATCAGTACGGGCGGCTCGATGAAGGCACTCGTCCATCTCGCCGAGAAGGCGGGAGCGCACGTCATCGGACAGGCGGCCGTTCTCGCCGAGGGCGACGCGGCACAGCGGAAAGACATCATCTTCCTCGAGACGCTGCCGCTCTATACCCCCGCATAGGAAGGGGCATTTCGTGCATCAATATCTCTTCTACATCGGAGATTTTCCCATCCGTGCCTACGGCGTCGTGATCTCCCTCTCGATCTTCCTTGCCACAGGGGTCGCCTACTACCTTGCAAAAGCGGACGGCCGCGGCTACGAGAAGTACATCACCGACATCGGCATCTACTGCGGCATCGCAGGGCTTCTCGGTGCGCGGCTCTGGGATGTCTTCTTCTTTGACTGGGACTACTATCAGCACCATCTGACCGAGCTGCTGAACGTCTGGCAGGGCGGTATGGCCATCCAGGGCGGCGTCTTTCTCGGTGTGCTCGTCGGCATCCTCTACAGCCGAAAGCACGGCCTTGACACCATCCATTTCCTCGATGTCGTTGCGCCCGCCATCGTCCTCGGTCAGGCCCTCGGGCGCTGTGCAAACCTCCTCAACGGCGACGCCTTCGGTGCGCCGACCGGCGGAGACTTTGGCATCCTCTATCCTGCAACAACCCTCGCTCACCACACATACGGCGCACAGCCGCTCTGGCCGGCGGAGGTCTGGGAGGGACAGCTCGACATCGTCATCTTCGCGCTCCTTCTCCTCTTCCGTGCGCGCGGTCATGCACGAGGGCAGTGCTTCGCCCTCTACATCATGCTCTACAGCCTCGTGCGCTTTGCGCTCGAGTATCTGCGCGGCGACTATACGGAGAAATACTTTGGGCTCTTCACGAGCGCGCAGACGGGAAGCCTCGCCTTCGGGTTCATCGCCCTCGGCTTCTTCCTCTGGCTTGGCTGGCGCGAGCACGGCACAGTTTCCTTTGAAACAGAGCAAACCAGTGAGCGCAGGAAGCCACGACGAAAAAAATAAAAAATGGGTGCTGCACGAAACTGAAACGTTCGTGCAGTACCCATTTATTTTAATTTAATAAATCACTGATAAATTCAGCTACATCATCTTGACGCATCGTTCTTCTGTGATTGAAGGTCACGTATCTCCGCATGTGTCAACCCACTGGATTTTTCGATTACATCCACGGGCACGTTCAAAGCAAGCAGGGAACGTGCCATCTCCAGCATCCCCTCGCGGCGCCCCTCACGCCATCCCTCCTCAAGCCCCTGGCGAAGGCCTTCACGACGTGAGGTGGACATTGCACTGATGTAGTCGCGCATTGCTTTTTCCCGCTGCTCGTACTGCCAGCGCTCCACATCACTCTGCATAAAGACATGCTCTGCTTGAATCGCCTCGTTAATTGCCGTCTCACTCATCGCCAGTTCCTCCGTTTCTCGTTCGTCCAGTTTGTTTGAAAAATAGGCAAGCCACTTTTCAAGACGCTTCATCTCCTTCACCGATTTCAGCTTGAACTTCGGAATTTCAAGGAAATGAATCTCCAAATCTTCCGTCAGCCGATGTCCGCTCACAATGTCGTAGATTCCATACATATTATGTGGATTTTCCTGCGGAAGCAGCTGAAAGTTCAATAGGTTGATGGTAATGGACGGGTTCAGATCTTGATACTCCATCCCCTTGTGAAGGGTCTGATACATCCGCGCCCAATAGTAGAGCGTCCTCTTCTGCATATTGTAGAGATTCACGAGTTGAACCTCTATGTTGATCTGACTGCCATCGCTCGCAATTCCATAAATATCGAGCTGTGACTGCTTGTCGTCTGCAAACTGTGGATCAAACTCACGGTCAATAAAGGTGATATCCATGAGGGCATCTTCTCCCTCGCGATTCAAAACAGCGTTGAGAAAACTAAGGGTAATACGCTTGCGTTCCTCTCTGCCAAAGATGAATTTGAAGAGATAATCATTCAATGGGTTGTACTCTTGTCGATTCATCACAAGCATCCCTCCTCGTTATCTTACTGCTTCTTATATTCTATCTTTTTTTCACTGCAAACACAAGGGAAGCACTGATAAATTCAGCGCTGTCATTTTATCAGCGATTCCCACGGAAAACAAAATAAACATACGTTTTTATTCGATCATCGTTCCTTCACCTTTCCCAATGCGCCGCGCACGAGTTCCGCCAGATAGCATGCCGTCGGCGCAAGGGCATGCGGGTCAACGCGGAAGGTCGGGTTGTGGATAGCGGCAGAAAGCCCCGTCCCTACGAGGACGAACATGCCCGGTACCTTTTCCTGATAGAAGGCAAAATCCTCACCACCAAGCGATTTCGGTGCGGGTACGACATTCAGCCCGCGCTCCTTCGCCTTTTCCTCTGCGTACGATGCCCAAAAGCCATCGTTGCACGTTGCGGGAGGACCTTCGTACCAATCCGTCTCCACCGCGGCACCGTAGGCTGCTGCCAGCTGTTCTGCGAGAGTACAGACACGCGCGCGGATCTGTGCACGCTCCTCTGCGTTCATGCTGCGCGTCGTCCCCTCGACGAGTGCCTCCTCGGGAATCACGTTCCACGTATTCCCCGCCGCAATATGCGTGACGCTCACAACACCCGCAGAGAACGGGTTAAGATTACGTGCGACGACCGTCTGCACGGACTGGATGAACGCCGCCGCAAGGACAATCGGATCGACGCCGGACTCGGGATGTGCGGCATGCGTCCCCGTGCCGTGGAAGCGGAAGACGAAGCGATCCACCGCCGCCATCACTGCTCCCTCTGAGATGCCGACCGTACCGACCTCCATGAGTGGCGAGGCGTGCAGGCCGAAAATCGCCGCAACGTCCTTCAACGCGCCTGCCTCGATGAGCACCTTCGCACCGCCCGGCGCCTCCTCTGCCGGCTGGAAGAAGATGCGCACGCGCCCCGTGAGCTCCTGCTCATGCTGCTTGAGCAGGAGCGCCGCGCCAAGTACCGACGAGATATGGAAGTCGTGCCCGCAGGCGTGCATCCGCCCTCTATGCTCCGAGCGGTACGGCAGATCCGTCTGCTCCTCGATCGGCAGGGCATCGATATCGGTGCGCAGCGCAACGAGCGGCTCCCCCTGCCCGACCTCCGCGACCAGTCCCGTCTTGAGCGGCAGATCCAGAATGCGAATCCCCGCACGCTCCAAAGAGGCGCGAATCCGCTTCGTCGTCTCGACCTCCTCGTAGGAGAGCTCGGGATGACGATGGAACCACTCAAATTCCTCTACGATGAATGCCTCTATATCCTCAATTGCTGCCATAATATTCTTCCTCTTAATTCATATATGTGTGATATGTTATTATGGAATTATATATTGAGCCGTCTGTCTTGTCAACCACATTTTCATCCTGAACCGCTAAATGGAGGATTTTCATGCCGCCAAATTTTTGAAAATTTCGGGTTGACAAGGCTGTATTTCATCTGTTATAATTCGTTTTGTCGTTTGGACATGAGCGACAAGCAAATGGGGTTATAGCTCAGTTGGTTAGAGTGTCTCGTTGACATCGAGGAGGTCACAAGTTCGAATCTTGTTAACCCCACCATTTGATTTTTCATCCGCAGCTATGCGGATTTTTTCTTAGGAATCGCTGTGTTTATCAGTGCTTCTCTTAGGCTCACTTAGCTCAGTTGGTAGAGCATCTCCGTCACATGGAGGGGGTCGGGGGTTCGAATCCCTCAGTGAGCACCATAAAGATATCTGATGCCGTCCCACAGGGACGGTTTTTTTGTACGTTCTCCTATGCTATAATGAGAGCCAACACAGAATATTCTAGGAGGTATATATGATGGCAATCAAGGAAATTCGCCCCATGGATTTGACGGAGAATGTGTTCAAGCTGATCAGTCAGGACTGGATGCTGGTCAGCGCCGTACACGACGGAAAGGTCAACGGCATGACGGCGTCGTGGGGCGGTCTTGGCTTTCTCTGGGCACGCCCGGTCGCCTATGTTTTCATTCGTCCGACGCGCTACACGAAAGAGTTCGTCGACGCATCCGACGGCATCACCCTTTCGATCTTTGAGAAGAAATACAAACCCATGATGCAGTATTTTGGAACGGTGTCAGGGCGCGACGAGGATAAGATCGCAAAATACGCGCTGACGAAGAAGGAGCACGGTACCTATAT
>JABZYJ010000086.1 GCA_015265235.1 Selenomonas sp.
ATCCAGTGCCTCACAGGCGATGCGGAGATGATGTGCATCCGCTTCCAGATAGAGGTAGTTCGATGGTGCGGGATTCGCGGAGGCGGCGAGGTCGTAGGGCTCGGGAGGGACATCGAAGTACTCATCGCCGCCCGGTCCTCCGAGGAGATAGAGCGTCCCCTGAGCGTCCGTCTGCCCCGCGCGGATCTGACGCCGCCGATAGGCGTGGACGTGACCCGTGACAACGAGGTCGATGCCGCACGCATCGAATGCATCCATAAAGATGCGCCCCACATCACTGATGCCGTGCTGCGTCTCCTGTACGGTCTGATACTCTCCATAGGCGAGAATATCCTTGTGCATGAGGACGATTTTCCATGGGGCGGAGGATGTCGCTGCATCGCGTTTCAGCCAGGCGAGCTGCTCCTCATTCAGCGCCGCACCGCGCGCGCCGCACTCAAGGAACTGTGTATCGAGGACGATCACGTGCACGGCACCAAGATCAAAGGAATAATAGTGCCCGCGAAATGCCGTGCTGCCGTTTTCGGGCAGGGCAAAGGTCTTGAGATACCGCAGCGGCAGGGTGTCTGTCCACGCGAGGCTGTAATACTCGTGATTGCCGAGCACGGGGACATGAGGAGCGCGTGCGAGCGGGGAAGGATTCCCCTCCATCGCCGCGAAGAAGCTATCCCAATGCCACGTGGATTCGCCGTTGTCGGTGAGGTCGCCGACGAGTGCGGCAAAATCCACATCGCTGTGACGCTGCCATGCTGCCTGATAGAGGTCGTTCCAGACACTGTAATCCTCCCCGCATTGGCTGTCCGAAAAGAGCAGGGCACGCACGGGCGTACGGACTGCATGTGGGGCTGACAGGGGAATCCAATCGGATGTCCCTGCCGTATGCGTGACACGGTAGGCACCGCCGCCTGCGGGCAGAGGGATCTCTGCGTGGTAGACGAACTGCTCTGTGTCATCTATCGTGAAATGCGTGTAAGAGGGGACGAATGCCGTGATATGTCCGTCTCTTCCGCTGCGCAGCTCGACATGTGCACCGTGCAGGAGAGTGGGTGCGTCCCACTGGATCATATGCGTGCTGCTTGGCTGTGCTGTAATGATCTGGCGCAGGTGGCGGATGCCGTCTGCTGCGGCTGCGGCGCGGGATGAAAAGAGACCGCCGAGTCCCATTGTGAGAATGGACTGAAGGGCGGTCTGAAGGAAATGGCGTCGTGTCATGATTTTTTCTCCACATCCTGCACTGCGGTCTCCGTGCGCATCATGTGCCGTTCAAAACGGATGGCGGTGTAGATGAGAATGGCAGCGCAGATAACGACAACGACGAGGCGCGTCTTATCCTCCTGCTGCATGATGAGGTCATGTCCGATGATTGCCTCGATGCCCGTCGAGGGAAATTTTCCGACGAGAGAGGCGAGGACATAGTCGCGCAGGCGGATCGAGGAGAGGGCACCGACGGCATTCATGACAGCGGAGGGCAGGTACGGCACCATGCGTCCGATGAGCATGATGATGAAGCCCTTGCTGCCGCTGTAGTGATCGACCTTCGCGAGAAAGGGGCTCTTGGCGATCGCCTTTTCCGCCGCATCGCGGAAGTAGAAGCGCATCAACACGAAGGCGACCGTGACGCCGACGGTCTCTGCGACACAGGACAGGATGATGCCGGGGACAATGCCGAAGAGAATGACGTTTGCCGTCGAAAAGATGACGGCGGGCGGAAAGCCAAGTGCATTGGTAAAGAGGGTGAGCAAAAAGGCGAAGAGGACTGCGCCCTCGCCGAAGGTGTGAATGTACTCCACCGTCGCCGGAATATCACCGCTGGCAAGCAGGGTGAAGAGCGAGGGGAGAAACTGCGGTGCAATGAGATGGATGATGACAAAGAGAAGAATGATGGTGAGTGCCGCACCGAGTTTGAGGATGCCCATGCCCTGTGGTCGTTTCACGTGAGTACCTCCTCCTAAAGGGGGGTCAGTTCATAAACAACATGGCGAATGCGCCGAGAAGCAGGGCGAGACTAAAGCCCTGCATGGCGTTCGCAATGCTCTTGCCGTAGGCGGCGGAAAAATGTGCTGCGATTTTGCGCAGCTCGAAGATGAGGAAGGACAGACAGAAGAAGACGAGAGCCGTGTCGTCCTGTGTCCACCCGTAGGCGAAGATCAGTGCTGTGAGGACGATGCCGGTCTGCTCCCCGCGGGAGAAGAGACGCTGCGGCTCCTGTGCCCGCTCGCGCTCGTCGATCTGTGCGCGGGTCAGCGGGATGCCCATCTCGTCCATTTTTTCCTGATCGCGGTCAAACCACCGGTAGTGGAACCCCATGGATCTTCACCTCCATCGTTTTGTTCGGACTAATTGGATGCGATGCGCCGCTGCGTCGGCAGATTGCCGGGCTTCGGCAGGTCAGGACGCTTGCTTGGACGCAGCGACGGCTTCTCGGGCGCAGGCTGTACGGGCGGATTGGGCGCGCTCGGCGTGGGATGTGACGGGCGGCCGTTCTTATTCTGCGTCGCATCCATACGCGCGCGCATGCGTGCCCGCTGCTGTTCCTGCTCCGCGCGCTCCTGCTGCATGATGCGCAGGCGCTCCGTCTGCAGCTCATCCGAGCCGTAGTAGACGCGTGCCTCCTCCACGATCTCCGGCAGGTCTGCATAGAGATAGCGGCCGGGGCAGGCTGTCGCGTTAAAGTCGCGATGCCCCTTCACCGTGACGCCCCAGATGGGATCCAGCTGATAGACGGTGCAGAGTGCGGCGATCAGATGCGCGGCGCTGTGTTTCTGTGCCTCGGTCGGGACAGCGTCCTCGAAATTCCCGACGATGTTGATGCCGACGGTATGTCGATTCTCGCCGTAGACATGTGCACCGACGGTGCCCATGGGGCGTCCCTCCTCGATCGTGCCATCCTTGCGGATGAGAAAGTGGTAGCCGATGCCCGCCCAGCCATTGTGCAGATGCCACTCGTGGACGGTCGCGGCGGAGACATCTGCGTTCGTGTTGCCGATGTGATGAATGACGATGCAGTCCGTGACAAAGCGGTTTTCGAGTGCGCCAAAGGAGAGATACGTCGGCTTTATCGTCACGCCCGGAAGGGCGGAGGGGATGTACCATGATGCTTCTGCTGCATCGGGGAAAAAGGGGAAAAGGGCTGCACCGATGCCGACGAGGGTCATGCGGCGCAGAAAGTCTCTACGGTTCATGTGGAATCTCCCGGGAAATGATCGTGTGGTCGTGGATGCGCAGCTCCGTCTCATGCAGCGCATAGAGGGTCGAGCGATGCCCGACGCTGATGATGCCCGACGCAGGAAGCTCCTGTCGGAGCAGCTCGTACAGGGCGCGTTCGCGCGGCTCGTCGAGGGCGGACGTTGCCTCATCGAGAAAAATCCAGTCAGGGCGGATGAGCAGGATGCGTGCAAAGGCAAGACGCTGCTGCTCACCGAGCGACAGGATACGGCTCCAGTCGTCCGTGTCGGATAGGCGCGGTGCGAGGTGGGGGAGTCCGACCTGCGCGAGCACGCGCGCCATCTCCGTATCGGAGACGGCCGCCGTGCACGGGTAGGAGAGTGCGCGGCGGAGTGTGCCGAGCGGCAGGTAGGGATGCGGCGGGAGGAAGAGGCGCGATGAGCCCTCCGGCATCGTCACAGTGCCGCTGCCCGCGAACCAGATCCCTGCGACAGCGCGCAGGAGCGTGCTCTTGCCGACGCCCGACTCCCCCGTGACGAGCGCACGGCTGCCCTGCGGCAGAGTCAGTGCGGAGACGGCAAAGAGCTCCGCACCGTGCGGGAGCGCGACGTGTAGATCGCTGAGACGCAGTGCGTCCTCCGCATCGTCCTCGTGGACGATCATGGGCGGCACGGCAGCTGCCTCGTTGATATGCGCCGTAAAGCCCGACAGTCGCTGGATGACGGCGGACAGCTCGGCGATGGAGCTGTAGGAGTCAACGAAGAAGGACAGCGCATCCTGCACACGGCCGAATGCTGAGATGGTCTGCATCAGACCGCCGAGGGCGATCTCGCCCGCATAGTAGCGCGGCGCCGCCATGATGAGCGGGAAGATGATGGCGAGCTGCCCGTAGCCGTTCACATAGAAGTTCAGCAGCTTCGTCCGCCGCATCAGCCCCCAGTAGTTTTTAATGACATTGGCAAAGCGCTCCTTGAACCCCTGTGTCTCTGCCATCTCGCCGCGATAGAACGCGATGCTCTCGCTGTTCTCCCGTACGCGCATCATGTTGAAACGGAAATCCGCCTCGTAGCGTTGCTGATCGAAATTCAGCCGGATGAGTTTTCGCCCGACCAGATGGACGAGGACGCTGCCAACGCCCGCATAGAGGAGGGACAGCCAGAACATATAGCCGTAGATGGTGAATGTCTCACTCCCGATGGGGACAGTGAGCGCCCCTGACAGATTCCACAGCACGACGGCGAATGCTCCGAGTGTCGTGAGCTGTTTCAGTGCGCCGACGAGAAGCGTCAGCGTCAGCGTGACGAACTGATTGATGTCCTCGCTGATACGCTGGTCGGGGTTGTCCGTGTCGCTGCGCAGTACCTGCAGACGGTAGTAGACCTGCCCACGCATCCAGCGCGCTAGATACTCCTCCGTCATCCATGTGCGCCAGTTGATCGTCAGCATCTGCCGCAGATAGACGGCATAGACGGCAATGACGATGTAGAGGAGGGCAAGCCCCGTAAACGTGCCGACGAGCGGCCAAAAGGAAGCCCAGTCATACGCTTGGAGTGCATCGTAGAAATTGCGGTACCAGTCGTTGATGCGGACGAGCAGATAGACCATGACGAGATTGAGTACGATCACGGATGCAAGTAGTCCGCGCGCTTTCCACTTTTCCGCAGAGCTCCAATATCCCTTGAACAGCTGCCAAAAGCCACGGATGAGGGGCAGTTTCACACCGTATCCTCCTTTTTTGAACGAACGGTATTTATTATAGTATTTTTTCATCAGAACCGCAAGGGAGCGCATCGGGAAATGAAAGATGCTATCATTGACGGATACATCAATATATAGTAGAATACAACCGTATCAACTATATGGTTATCGAGCGGAAAGGACTTGCCATGGATTCTATCGCGCAGGGCATCACATTTTTTAAGCAGGGCGGCATCGTCATGTATTTCTTGGCGATTGCGTCCATTTTTGTTGTCTTTATTGGGATCGAGCGCGCATTTTACTTTGCACGCGCGGATGCAGGACGTGCGTTTGCGCACGCCTTCATGCTCCATATTGCCAATGCTCGCTATGCGGAGGCGCTTGCCCTTGCACGCGACCAGCGCGGCGCGATTGCCGACATTCTGTTCAGTGCGATCACCAAGAACAGCGGCCGTGCCGATCGGATGAGCGCCTACATGGAGATCCAGTCCGGCATCGCCCTCTCCAAGATGCGGCGGCGCATCTACTACCTGAGCGTGATCGTGACGATGGCGCCGCTCCTCGGCCTCCTAGGGACGATCAGCGGCATGATTACGACGTTCAGCGTGTTCAACATCCAGGCGGGCGAGCCGGCGGCGATCACGGGCGGCATCGGTGAGGCGCTGATTGCGACGGCGATGGGACTCTGCGTTGCCCTCGTTGCCCTGATGGTGCATGCGTATTTCTCCCAGCGGATCGAGAACATCGTCACGGATATGGAGATGTGCTTTTCTGCTGCTGAGAGCAGCCGTCTCGCTCTCGCCGATGCTGCCGGCGTCACGGCGGACGATGCAGCGGAGGGGGCGGCACAATGAGACTGCGTGACCGCAGGGCATTCGGAAAGCCTGAGGTCGTCATCATCCCGATGATCGACATCATGTTCTTCCTGCTCGTCTTCTTCATCATGAGTACACTCTACATGGTCAACGTCAAGACCGTGGATGTAAATCTCCCCAAGGCGCAGTCGGCACAGACGCAGCTGAACGTGACCTATCTCGTCACGGTGCGCAAGGATGGCTCACTCTGGCTCGAGGATCAGCCGATTGATGCGGATACCCTCGTGCAGCAGGCACGCATGGAGTCACAAAAAAATCCGCGCTTTGCCGTCGTCGTGCGCGCGGATGGGGATATGAACTACAGCGGCGTCATGGAGCTGCTGGATCGCTTCCGCCAGGCGGGGATTACGCGCTTTGGACTAGCGGCGCAGTAAGAGAATATGAACAGGGGCTGCTCTGTACGATTTCACTTCGTACAGCAGCCCCTATCTTTATGGCATCTTTCGTTCCACCACGGGCGCAGACTCCAGTCGCACCTCGAACGTGCGCGGCCACGGATAGTACGCTGTGATATTGCTCCGCACGACACGCAGCGTCATGTCGTTTTGGTTCACGGGCGTGCGGAATGCGGCGGTCGATTCATAGCTCCTCATGCGCCGGCTCAGATCGTTCATCAGAAGATCGTTCGCCCAGCGCCAGTTTCGCGTAAGATCGAGATCGGCACTGTTCGCATAGCCCGCACGGCGGAGCGCGTCGTTCACGCGGTCAATCGTCTCCTTGAGGTAGAACTCGTCCTCTGCCATGCGCCCCGTGAGAAAGGCGAGATTTGCAGCGGCGGTGCGTTCCCGCTCCTCTGCTGTCGCGGCATTTTTCATGGCGCAGTGATAGAGAACGGCCTCCGCGACTGCCGTACCGATGGCGTTGCTCGCCGTATTCCACCCCGCGTATGCCGTCAGAGCATTCACGGGGACATTTTTTTTAGTCAGAATGGGGAGCAGCGTCTCCTCCGCGCGGAAATGGCGCGAGAGATCGACGAGTGCGACGGATTTTCCTGCGGAAAGCATCTGGTGGATCGCGGCGGCTGAGGGAGCGCGTGTGCCAAGCGTATCCGCGTCGCTGTCGCCCGCCGCGATGAAGAGCATCAGATCGCTGTCTGCGTCATTTGCCACGAGCGTGCCGCCGAGCATGGTGATCTTCTCTCGTGCCGTCACATCGTTCGAGACCGCCATAAAGGGAAAGACGGCGTCTGCCATATCGTCACGCGCATAGCGGAGTGAAATACGCGGAGGAGCGCCGCCGCGCGCACGCAGGTCATCGACGGCCATCCGCGCGAGCATCGAGAGCGCGATCTCATCCGCCCCATGCACAATCATCGCCCGCTCCGGGGCGATATTTTTTTGTGCCAGCAGGGCGGAGAGCTCCGCCTTTTTCAGATTGCCGACGGAGAACTCCTCGCCATCGTCCTGCCCGAGCACAAGGCGCGTGAGCGTACCCTCCTCGGTGAGCGTAATGAGCATGGCGGCGAGCGCCGTGCTCTCGTCGAAGTGCGCAAGATACCTTTGCAGATCCGCATCGGGGATCTCGGCGCGCAGACGTGCCATTTCCTCCGCATCGACCGGCAGCCCTGCGCCCGCGCGCCCTAGGAGACGTGCATAGGCGAGGAGCGCGCGCCGCTCACGCCAGCCCTCGATGCCGTCCTGCGGGATCGCGCGCGGCAGAATATAGAACGCGTGCAGGGGGACATCGGGATGCGCTGCGTGCAGGTCACGGAGATACGCGGCCAGCGCATTGATGTCCTCCGCCGAGATATGCGCCTCGCGTGCGGCGAGAAGCCCGCCTGAGAGCAGCTGATCGACCGAGAGAATGGCGGCATCCGCCTCATTGATATGCGCAGCCACCCAGCTTCGCATCGCTGCCGTATCGCCTGCCATGGAGTAGTAGTCCATCAGCTCGGACGGCGGCGTCATGACCTCTCGTCCGATGATTTTGCCGCCGTTTACGACAAACGCCCCGCACGGCGGACGTGAATCGAGCGGGACGAGCAGAATGGGGCGCTGCACCACCCCATCCTCCATAGCGGCGGAGAGCGGCTGCCACTCTCCCGCGAATGTGGGATGGAAGACAAAATGAAAGAGGAGGAGGGAGAGCGCGAGAAAAGCGGTGACCATCCCGAAACGTTGCTTCATGCAGAATCCCCCTCGTTTGCTTCATCAGAAGTATTTTACTGGATACCACACGGTTCTGCAATCCGTTGTTTGCTGTAGAAGCAACAAGGTGCCCGAAAAGGTATAGGGGAAATGGGACAAATGTGTGCACTGCGACCGCTAGGTCATAACAGATAACACGAGAATCTATCTCTTGCCTATTGCGTTAATTTTAGATAAAATAAGAGACAACTTAGGAGGTGCGCGTTCATGAATCAGAATATTGCAATCAATTTTTTCAGCCCGGTACGATGCAAAACAGACCCGGATACGGGACGACGAATTTGTATTGTCACAGAAGGGAATTTTATTCTGGAGGTGGGAGGTGAGCCGTTCCCGGGATTCCAGACGAACGAAGCAC
>JABZYJ010000087.1 GCA_015265235.1 Selenomonas sp.
GCCGTGCATCTCCTTGTACTGGCGGAACACGTGCAGATTGTAGAGATTGATGTAGCGGCGCTCGCCGCGATGCTGGAAATAGTCCGCCTGAATCTCCGCTCGGCGGTTCTTCTCCTCGCTTGTCCCCATGTGCATCTGCTGCAGCGGGGTCTTTACCGTCTCCTGCGCTGCCGTCTGCGACGGTGCGGCACTGACGGCACTTGTCAGGCAAAGTGCCCCTGCCGTCAGGAGTGCGGCTGCATACATCTTTTTCACGATACTACCTCCAACGCGTATATAGCTCCGCCTCGATGCCGAGGCGGTCGAGGATCTTCCCCACCATCATGTCGACGAGGTCGTCGAGTGTCTCCGGGCGATGATAAAATCCCGGCGCGGCGGGCATGATGATCGCCCCCGCCCGCGCCAGACGCAGCAAATTCTCCAAGTGGATCTCGTGCATCGGCGTCTCACGCGGTACGAGGAGGAGCCGCCGCCCCTCCTTCAGCGTCACATCCGCTGCGCGCGAGAGGAGATCGTCCGTCACGCCGTGCGCGATGGCTCCTGCGGTCTTCATCGAGCAGGGCACGACGATCATCGCATCCATGCGGAACGAGCCGCTCGCGATCGCTGCCCCCACGTCCGCATTCGGATAGAGCACGGTCACACGCCGCGCCAGTTCCTCCGCCGATACGCCGCACTCATAGTCCAGCACGCGCATACCGCTCTCTGTGACGACAGCGTGCACCTCGATGCCGCGTTCCGCGAGCACCTCGATGAGGCGGAGGGCATAGCAGCTGCCGCTCGCCCCCGTGATGCCGACGATGACTTTTTTCATCGGATGACCGTGACCCCGTGCATGTACGGAACCAGTGCCTTCGGCACGATGACCGAGCCGTCCTCCTGCTGATTGTTTTCGAGGATTGCCGCCACCGTGCGTCCGACGGCGAGTCCCGAGCCGTTCAGCGTATGGAGGAACGTCGGCTTCGCCCCGCGTGCGGGACGGTATTTGATGTTCGCGCGGCGCGCCTGATAGTCCGTGCAGTTCGAGCAGGACGAGATCTCGCGGTACTTGTCCTGTGCGGGCATCCAGACCTCGATGTCGTAGGTCTTTGCCGAGGTGAAGCTCATGTCGCCCGTGCAGAGCTGGATGACGCGATACGGCAGCTCGAGGATCTTCAGCACGTCCTCTGCCGCCGTCACCATGCTCTCAAGCTCGTCCCAGCTCGTCTCCGGCGTGACGAATTTGATCAGCTCCACCTTGTTGAACTGATGCTGACGGATGAGCCCGCGCGTGTCGCGCCCCGCGCTGCCCGCCTCTGCGCGGAAGCACGCCGTATAGGACGTGTAGTACTCCGGCAGCTGCTCCGCATCGAGGATCTCATCGCGATGGTAGTTTGTCGTCGGCACCTCCGCCGTCGGCACGAGGTAGTAGTCGAGCCCCTCGAGTTTGAACATATCCTCGGCAAATTTTGGCAGCTGCCCTGTGCCGATCATGCTTGCCTCGTTCACGATATAGGGGGCAAGCATCTCCGTGTAGCCGTGTTTCTCGGCATGGAGATCCATCATGAAGTTAATGCAGGCGCGCTCAAGCCGTGCGCCGAGCCCCTTGTAGAACGTAAAGCGTGCGCCCGTGACCTTCGCCGCGCGCTCTGCATCGAGGATACCGAGTGCGTCGCCGATGTCCCAGTGCGCCTTCGGGGTGAAATCAAACGTGCGCGGCGTGCCGCAGCGGCGCACCTCGGGGTTCTCCGTCTCGTCCTTGCCGATCGGCACATCCGCCTTCGGCATATTCGGAATCTGGAGCAGGAGGCCGCGCAGGCGCAGCTCCACGTCGCGCAGATCCTCATCGAGTGCCGCGATCTCATCGCCGAGCGTGCGCATCTCCGCGACGATCTCATCCGCGTTCTCGCCCGCCTTCTTGCGCGCGCCGACCTCCTTCGAGACGGCGTTGCGGCGCGCCTTCTTCTCCTCCACATCCTGCAGGATCCTGCGGCGGCGCTCCTCGAGCTCCGTGAACGGCGAGAGGTCGAGCGTATTGCAGCGATGCTTCAGCATCTCCTGCACAGCGGGCAGGTTCTCACGCACAAACTTCATATCCAGCATTGACAATCACTCCATCATATTGTAGATATCCTTTATTTCCTGTTATTTTAGCATACACAGGACGCAAAAGCAAAAGCCGCCCTTCGGGCAATTTCCCATTATCACAGAGTCAAAAAATCGCTCCATTTGTAAAGGGTGAAACATCCGTGATAAAATATAGGAATCACAGATAAGACGAAATTTATCAGTGCTTCCCTAACACGAAATGGAGAACCATCTATGAATATACAGCCTTGGGCGGGCGCAGACGTCTTTCCCGCCCTCTGCCGCGCCCTGCTCACATGGCGCAAATCCGCGCCCGACACGCGCGACCTGCCGTGGCGCGACGAACCGACACCGTACCATGTCTGGATCTCGGAGATCATGCTCCAGCAGACGCGCGCCGCCGTCGTACGCGCCTACTACCTGCGTTTTCTCACGGTACTGCCGAGCGTCCATGACCTCGCCGCCGTGAACGACGACGCTCTCATGAAGCTGTGGCAGGGGCTCGGCTACTACAGCCGTGCGCGCAACCTCAAGCGCGCGGCACAGGTGATCGTCAAAGAGCACGGCGGCGACCTCCCGAACGACTTCGATGCCCTCCTCAAGCTCCCCGGCATCGGACGCTATACGGCGAGTGCCATCGCGTCGTTTGCCTACGGACAGCCGCGCCCTGCTGTTGACGGCAACTTTCTCCGCGTCGCGGCACGCATCACGGCGAATCCCATCGACATTGGAAAAGACAGCACAAAGCGTTCTCTTGAAGCCGCGCTCTCCGTCTCCTACCCCGAGGGGCGTGATGCAGGTCTCTTGAACGAGGCATTCATGGATCTCGGCGCGACAATATGTCTGCCGCACGGCGCGCCGCTCTGTCACAGCTGCCCCGCCGCGCAGCTCTGCCTTGCCCATGATCGCGGCACAGAACAGGACTATCCCGTAAAGTCCGCCGCCAAAGCACGGCGCAAGGAAAAACACACCGTCCTCGTCCTATCCTGCGGTGACCGCATCGCCATACGAAAAAGACCCGCGAAGGGGCTCCTCGCAGGTCTCTGGGAATATCCACATCTCGACGGAAAGCAGTCAAAGCGTGCCGTGCGTGCACATCTCAATGGCAAGGGTTTCCATGTCCTCTCCATCGACCCACTCCCGCCCGCGCGTCACATCTTCAGCCATATCGAATGGGATCTCACGGGCTGGGCGGTCACGGTCGCGGAAAAGAACGAGCCGCCGCTCATGGCCGCCGAGACCGCATCGGGCGAACCGTCCGGCCTCCTCTGGGTACGCCGCGCGGAACTCGCCGAGACGTACAGCATCCCTGCGGCATTTGGATATTTTACGCCGCACTAAGAGACAATAGCCCCCGTCAAGATACCGACACATCCTGACGGGGGCTTTCTATATCATCTACACAGCCTTGCCGAGGTCGCGTGACTGGGTGCGCATGACCGTATTGAGGTCATGATCTGCCCCCGCGGCGCGTTCCTTTTCACGCTCTTTTCAGATGAGCTCCTTCAGCATCTGCATGTGCGGATGGTTCTCCATCTCCGGCGACGGCTTTCCTGCGAGTGCCGCCGCCATCTGCGCGGGCATCCCATCGGGGAACATCGCCTCGAGCATGGAGCGCACGGATTTCGGTATCATGTCCTGCACAGCGACGTTCTCCTTGCGGAGCTTCACCGTATCCTCCTGCGTGAGAGCATACGCCTCGAGGAAGCCCTGAATGAGGTTGTCATGCCAGAACTCGCCCGCACGCGTCAGGCGGAATCCCGTCTCCGTGCGCGTGACCAGCCCGTTCTCCGCCCATGCGGCGAGAAGCGGCTCCATCTCGGTGAGGAGATCGACACCGTATTTTTTCGTGAAAAACGGCGCATAGAGATAGCCGTGCTCGATCTGGTCACCGATCTCGCTCTGCATGCGGTGTGCATCCGCCTGCTCGCCCATGAACTGGAAGGGCTTCGCTCCCTCCTCGACCATCTTCTCATACGGCGCGAGTGCACCGTGATTGCGCCACATCATCTGACCGATGAAGCCGCCCGCGCCCGAGCCGAAGGCGAGGACGTCACAGCCGCGCTTGGCGAGCGTATTGTAGATGCTGCGCTCACGGTGATCCGTCGCCCAGTGGGTTGTGTCGATGCGGCGCACCATCGGGTACTCCATGACGATGTCAATGCCGCGCCGGAAATACTCTGCCTGCTCCTCCGTCGTCGGCAGCATCGGCAGATCCCCCGATGCGACGCGCCGTGCCAGTTCGCTCGACGGGAACACATTGAGCTGATAGAGGTCGCCGCCCGCGATGCCGATCTCGAACTGCGTGCGCACATCGTTTTCCCAGACCTCCATCGACTGGTAGGGCAGCCCGTAGATGAGGTCGGCGATGACGACGGCGCCCTGCTGCTCCACCATGCGGCGCAGTGTCGCGATGACCGTTTCGCTGTCGTCAATGCGTCCAATCGCCTGACGGACGCGCGTGTCAAAGGACTGCACGCCGAGGGAGAACCGATTGATGCCCGCGTTCATTGCCGCCTCAACCTTGCTCTCCGTGAGATCGTGGATGCGCCCCTCGAGCGTGATCTCGCAGTCACTCGTGAGCGGCAGACGTGCACGCACCGCCTGTACGAGGCGCGCGATATCCGCATCGCTCAGCGCTGTCGGCGTACCGCCGCCGAAGAACACCGCCTGAAAGGGTGCGCCCTGCACGTAGGGCGTATCCGCCGCCGCATCCAGCTCATCGAGGAGCACATCGACGTAGTGATGTGCCGCTTCTTCTCGCGTGAAGTTCTGAAAAAATCCGCAGTAGCTGCATTTTTTGTCACAGAACGGAATATGGATGTAAACCGCTCGCTCGTCGGCAGGATGCGGCGTCTGTGCCATCAGATCCGCCCATATACGTGTCTGCTCCTCCTTGTCCATCACCATGCGCTTGCCGCCTGCACCGGGGTGTACCACACGTTTTTTGGCGAAGGCACAGCCGAGTGGGTTCTCCGACTTCGTTCCAAGCAGCCACGCACGTTCCTCGATGGGAAGTGCATTGATTTTCTCCTGCAGTGTACTCATGCCAATACCTCCCTCGCCGCCGCAATCACGCGGGCAAAATCCGCTGCATCTGGGTGACGCGCCGCCGCTGCATAGCGTGCCGCACTCTCCTCCGTATAGGCGTGCACATTATCCTTCGGCATACTCTTGAACATCTCGATCAGCATCGGATCGATTGCCCCCTGCACGAGAATCGCACCGAGGATCTCATTCGACGCGTCACAGAGTGCGCGGATGTTCGCGATGCACTTCGCTGCGTGCTCCGAGTCCGGCTCCGCGCCGAGCGTGCCGAAGAGAAAGATGCGGCGCCCGCGCAAACGCTCAATGTACTTTCGCGCCGCTGCATCTGCCGTCCCGCGGTCAATCCACGTACCGATGCAGAGCGTTGCCTGCTCCGATACGCCAGAGGCATCCGCGACGCTGCAGCAGGGCGCGCCAAGTGCCTCCGCCAGATGCTCCGCCACCCGCTTCGTATTCCCCGTGCGCGAGGAATATATCACTGCTGTTTCATTCTTCATACTGCATTCCTTTATGTGAATATGTTTTTTCTCGATTCACTTATATCATAGCGTAACAGCGTGCAAAAATCAATAGATATTTTACACAATCATAAATTTTAATTATGAATTTCGTTCATAATTTCTAGTGGATATGAACTCTATAATTTATATGTATATTCTTTCTCAATTAAAACACATATTTTATCTACGAATTACGTTCTATTCCTTTCTCCTTCCAGTAGATAATATAAACGAGTATATATTATATTATCTTCATATATCAATTTACCCATATTTATCATTTATATAAAAGAAAGTCTGCTCTTGACATACATGCTATACTATATGTGAACTAAAAGGAGGAACGTCTATGAAAAAGGTACTGATGGGACTGGTCGCCGGCATGATCCTTGCCACGGGCGCACAGGCACTCGCCTATGTCTGTGACGGCGATACGTGCACCGTTCCGGCACGCGAGAATCAGGCGTACTGCTACGGCGGGAACAACAGCAGCGCATACTGCGACGACCGCAGTAACTGCTACGACGGCGGTGCGTACTGCAACAACAGCCGTGCATCGCGTGCACGCGGCTGCGGCTGCTACTGATCAGAGAAAATGCAACATCAAAAACGGTTCTGTTCGGAGAGATTATCTTTCCAAACAGAACTGTTCTTTAATATTCAAATGATGAAATCAACGTTTGATCAGAATCACACTGCCTTTTGTGATGGAAACAAGTTCCGTCTCCATGCCGATCCGATTGATATGATCCGCATAGATACTGTCATCATCCGGCACTTTACGTGCCGCAATATGTGCGATCCGTTCGCACACCGCATAGGCATCCATAGGGCAGTCACGATATGCCTCATCAAACAGCTCCGGATTCAGCGAGGTCTCCATATCCTCCAGTATGTAGACACCGCCGCGCGGCAATACGTCAAACAGGGTAAATAGCGCCAACAATTGGTGGCTCACGATATGAGACGCATCATCGACAATGATCTGGGGACGAATCTCTCTCAGCATTGATACCTGAGCGGCATCTGAAAGATCCGCCTGGATAATGTGGATGCGTTCCTCCTCATACTGTCTGCACGAGGCCTCAATGTCTACCCCAAAAACCTCAGCGCGCGGAAAATACTCCTGCCACATCCGTACACTGGAGCCATTGAATACCCCGAGTTCAAGGAGACGAATCGGCTGGGAACGGAATTTCTCCAGAAAGAACGCATACTTATCCAGATAGTTATGCATCATACTGCATTTATCCGTACGGTATTTTATCCCGATGGTATCCAGAACCGAAGATGAGTTGAAATACCCCTGCGGCACCTTGTCTCCGACTTCGATGCACTTGCCTTCCCTCGTATGAAATAAGAAACTCTTCGACGCCGCGGCCCTCTCCACGCGTGTCAAAAGTGCACAGACGATGCCATACGCCTCATCAACAGCGCTCATTTCAACGGCACAACGGTCAAACAGATTCGCCAGTGAATCTGCGTCATAACGCCATATATCCTCATACGTATTCAAACTCACCCGAGAGGAAACATCATGTGGGGTGCGCGCTGTCACGAGTATTTTCCCACCCACATGACAGATCTCCTGCAGCTGGCAGACACCCTCACGAATATCCCGTGTCTTCTCCATCCCGCTGAGGACAATAATGAGATCGTAGCTCAATGAACCAACTGCCGCTGTCGCATCCGTGAGATCACAGTACGAATCTGAGATGCCAGGATTAAATAGAACAAGAGTGTCGCATTGCGCCGCCCCTGCATGTAGGAGTCTGGCCTTGAGTCCCATGGCGTAAGCATCTCCGCCGGAGTATACCCCTCCGATAATGAGACAGTTTTTACCCATGATATCCTGTTCTTGAAATACCCCTTGCCCCCATAAGTATTCCACAAATATTTCCGCACGTGACAGCATAGCCAATCGCTCCCTTAATAGAGAAATCTCTGATTCATTGATTGTACCGTAGAAAATAGATCCTGACAAGTATCTGCCCTAGGGACTTGGATCTCCACAGACGACATCATCTATGTTATAATATCCTCAAACGATTACAGCAATTCACACAGCGACAGGAGCTTGCCCATGGCACATAGACTCTCCCGCGTGCTCGCCGCTCTGCTGACGGCGTGCACATCTCTCCTCTCGGGCTGTTCACTCCTCGTGACGACGGAGCACGGCGCACCCTACACGCCGGATGATGTCATCGGAATGCTGGAGGAGACGTTCGCCGACTACGGACCGCACATCGTTCTGCAGTCGTCGGAGACAGAGAAGCCCGCCCCCATGCAGCGGAACACATACGTGCTGCATGACGAGGCGAATGACTTCACCTTTTCCTGCACGGCCTATGTTCGCCACTGCACACTCCCCGTTCCGCAGCCGTTTGCACAGCGCGCCGCAGATGCCGACCACGCCTATGCTGCAGCGTACGCCATTCATCTGAATCCACGCATCGGAGAAG
>JABZYJ010000088.1 GCA_015265235.1 Selenomonas sp.
TCTGCGTCCGGTTTTCCACCTCGTTCGGACGAAAAAATCTACGCCAATCTGGCAGACCTCATTTTATCAGTGCTTCCTTGCTCAATATACACCCCTCATGTATATTTTGTTAATTTCTCTACCATGTGGCAAAATTCCTGCAATAAATCCAGATGGAAGCACGGATAAATTCAGCGATTCCATAGAAAAAGAGCCGCCCCGCGCGAAGCGACTCTTCGAATCAAAAATATGAACAGGGATACCGATCAGCATGCACCGGCGATGGCTGCGCCGAGCTTCTTGCTGCCCTCGATCCCCTCGTCATCCGGCTCGTTCTCAACGATGAAGGTATCGACGAGGTTTGCGCCTGCATCCTTCGTGCGCTCGGACCATGTCTCCATCCATGCGCCTGCACCCCAGCCCCACGAGCCGAAGAGCACAACGGGCTTGCCGGAGAGCTTGCCGCTGTCCACCGCAGCCGTGAAGAACGGCTCGTACGACCCCTCCTCGAGCTCCTCTGCGCCCATCGAGGGGCAGCCGAGTGCGAGGCCGTCAAAGCCGTCAATCTGATCGACGGAGAAGCTGTCCACCTCGAAGCACTCGACCTCAGCACCTGCGCCCTTTGCGCCCTCGACGACAGCCTCTGCCATCTTCTGCGTGTTGCCCGTGCCGGACCAGTATACAACTGCTACCTTTGCCATGTGAAATCCTCCTCATGAAAATATCCCCTCTGCCCCACTGCAGCAGGAGCTGCCGCGCTAAGCAGAATCATTCTATCTCTATTATAGCGAAAATTCGCATCACTGACAACCGAATCTTTTTTATCTGTAAATAGATAAAATTTTTCAGGAAATAGTTTCTGTGCATCAGAGAGGAGCAGTATCTGCCGCTAAGGTTTTCCGCCTTGCAAAATCTTTCTCTCTCATGTACAATACGGATAAATCTCAATCCGAATTTATGGGATCAAATCTATGGGAGGTATACTATGTTCACTACGCAGTACATGCGCACAATGCTTGCCGCAGTGATGCTTGGCTTGCTCGTTCTGACGAGCGGCTGTTTCAGCGGCGACGTGAACGTCACGGTCAACAACGACGGCTCTGCCGATCTCAAGACGACGCTCGTCAGTGCGCCGATGCTCGCCCAGATCGTCGAGCAGAGCAAGACGTCCATGCTGGCAAAGAACCCCGACGCGCAGGTCGCGCCCGTCACGAAGGAGAATATGTCGGGCTACGAGATCACAGAGCACTACGACTCGGTGGACAAGCTGTCCGATCAGGAGTTCTTCGCCGCACATGACGGCAAGAACACGGGCATTACGGTGAAGAAGAGCCTCTTCTACACGGACTACAATTTTGACCTTCTGTTCGAGGGCAGCCAGAACGGCGGCGGTGCAGGTGCATTCGCCAGCAACATCACGTTCACCTATCAGATGACGCTCCCGTCCGCACCGTCGAGCTCCAACGCCGACCGCGAGGAGGACGGCGGCAGGACGCTCACGTGGAACCTCGGCAAGACACTCGTCACGGGCGAGTCCTCGCCGATTCAGGTGTCGTTCCGCATCTGGCATACGAACGTCATCATCGGCGCCGTTGTCCTCGTACTCGTCCTCATCGCTGTGATTGCCTTCCTGATCTGGCGTCGCCGCAAGGGATCCGAGCCCGACGAGGAGCCGCAGCTGCTTGACGGTCCGGTCATCGACGTGAAGGCGGAAGAAAAGCACTGATCGCGAAAATTGGATATGAAAACATCCCTGCCGCATGGCAGGGATGTTTTTTGTGTTAGTCGTAATGTCCGCGCTGTTTCATCGTCACTCCGATGTGCAATTTATTTTACCCGCACTGCAGGATCAGATGAACGTTGTCAAAGTTCCGCGCAGCAAGGTCTTCCTTCCGAATCCAGAAGTAGATCCGGCCGCAGTCGCCGTACATAAGCTCCGTTTCACCGTCCTCGACGGTGCCCATCTGAAACAGCAGCACCCAGCGATCTGCAGCATTTCTCACAAGTTCCGCTTCCTCCTCTTCGGAGAGCTCTTCCTGCATGTCTCCGTCAATGCCCCTGCTGTAGAGTTCGCACTCCGGCTCCATTTCATTCTGAATCTCGTCGGCATAGCCGAGCATCTTCATGGGATTGTCCTCGTGTGCGGCAGCATCGTATCCGAACGCCGCCCGCAGTTCGTTGTAGGTGTCCCAATCCACCTCTCTCCCGCTCCTGTGGCTGTATGCAAAGGACGACAGAAGGCTGACGGCGTCGGCAAAGGACAGCGCCTGCTCGCCCACACTCCACTCCTTCGTTTCCTCCGGAATCTGGGTCGGGACAAGTCCCTCCGTCTCGGGGAAATAATAGACGCGCGCATAGCCCTTGTGCCCCGGTTCGAAGCCCCACTCCATCGACATGGTCTCATAGAAGAAACTGAGGACGCCGGACGTTGGCAGAAGCCCCGTACGATCATACTGCGAGGCCTCGGCGAGGTTAATCTGCGCGAGAAAGGCAAGCGGGCGGTTCTTCGTCACATCCTCGAAGTCCGTTCCCTCATAGTACGGCCAGTCAAAATCTGCGGGCAGGTCGGGCGTTCCGTAGAACTTGCTCGCGCCAACGGGGAGTTTTTCCTCTGCCGGATGATGCGCGATGGCAATCTCGCGCCGCTGCGTGCGTTCAAAGAACGCCGTCACCTCACGGCGCACACGCTCGTGCTCTGCCTCAACCTCACGCACGAGCTGCTCTACACGCATCGAAGCGGGCTCCTCCGCATACCAGCCATGCTTGTTTTCAACCGCCTCTTGGCACCGCGCCATCATGCCGCCGGGCTTGCCAAAGAAGACGCGCTCGATCTCTGCCTTGCTTGCCGTATCCTCGTCTGCACGCTCCAAATAGCCGAGAGCCAGACGCAAAGCGCAGAGCTTCGGATAACGATTGATCGCAAAAAAGTACAGAGCATAGCCCATGCGATAGTTCCAGAGCGCATCGCGCTCGGCTTCCGGAACCTCGTACAGTACCTTGACCGCATCGAAAAAGCTGCGTTCCTCGATGTATTCCTGCGCCGTCTTCATGCTGTCTCCTTCGCCCGCCGATACTGCATGACGAGGATGCCGACGAAGAGAGCGAGTCCGACGAGGGCCGTGATGCCGCCCGGCTTAATCATGAGGAGGCCGGCGATGATCAGGAGGATCCGCTCATAGGGGCGGCAGTGATCGGCGAGGAATCCGCAGAGCGCGGAGCTGATGGCGATCATGCCAAGGAGCGCCGTGAGCGTCACAGAGACGAGTGCGAGCGGTGTCGCATCGACCATGAGAAGGACGGGCGACAGAACGAATACATAGGGGATGATGAACGCCGCTATCGCTAGTTTTGACGCGTGTACGCCTGTTTTTAGCGCATTTCCTCCGCTGATGCCCGCGCCCGCGTAGGCGGCGAGAGCAACAGGCGGCGTGACGTCCGCAATGATGCCGAAGTAGAACACGAACATGTGCGCAGCGAGCACAGGCACGCCCATCTGCTCCAGTGCAGGCGCAGCAATGGTCGAGGTGATGACGTAGTTCGCCGTGGTCGGCACGCCCATACCGAGCACGATTGCCGTAATCATGGTGAAGAACATCGCCGGCAGGAGCATCCCACCTGCGAGATCAATCAGTCCCGATGCGAGGCGCAGGCCGACGCCCGTCTTCGTGACAACGCCGATGATGATGCCCGCCGACGCACAGGCGACGAGCACGCCGAGCACGCCCTTCGCGCCGCGCTCAAGACCGTAGATGATTTCGATCGGCTTCATGCGTGTCGATTTGCGCAGCATCGCACAGAGGATGGAGAGGAAGATGGCGACGAGTGCCGCACGCATGGGCGTATAGCCCGCGACGAGCAGGTAGACAATCACGACGAGAGGAATCGCGAGATGCCCGCGTTCCTTCAGGAGCGTCAGCGGATTCGGCAGGTCGGCGCGCGGGATGCCCTTCAGCTTCTTGCGCTTTGCCTCAAAGTGAACACCGAGCCAAACCCCCGTAAAGTAGAGGAGTGCGGGGATCGCTGCCGCCTTGACGACGTCGATGTAGGGAACGCCGACGAACTCCGCCATGAGGAACGCCGCCGCGCCCATGACTGGCGGCATGAGCTGTCCGCCCGTGGACGCCGCCGCCTCGACTGCCCCCGCAAAGTTCGCATTGTAGCCGAGTTTTTTCATCATCGGGATGGTGAGCGAGCCCGTGCCGACAACATTTGCGACCGAGCTGCCCGAGACCGTGCCCATCAGTCCGCTGGAGAGGACGGCGACCTTCGCCGGGCCGCCGCTCGCCCAGCCCGCGACCGCATTGGCGAGGTCGATGAAGAACTTGCCGAGCCCCGTGCTCTCAAGATAGGCACCAAAAAGGATGAAGAGGAAGATAAACGTCGAGGAGACACCGAGCGGGATGCCGAAGATGCCCTCCGTCGTAA
Source organism: Selenomonas sp. (assembly GCA_015265235.1). Lineage (GTDB taxonomy): Bacteria > Bacillota > Negativicutes > Selenomonadales > Selenomonadaceae > Centipeda. The sequence continues at coordinate 4,405 of JABZYJ010000088.1, forward strand.
AGTAGAGGTGGCCGATCAGCTGCTCCGGCGTGAGCCCGCGATGCGCAAGCACACCCGGCATGTAGGGGCCGAGGAAGGCATACGCGATAAAGGCGAGCACGACCGTCACCATCGGCAGCCCCACGACGCGCCGCGTCGCCTCGATGACGAGAAGGATGCCGAGTCCGCCGACGACGGTGTCCACGGGCGAGACTGTGCCCGCGCGCGTGATCAGCTCACGGTACTGGATGACGAGATAGGCGGGTGTCGCCGCACCGAGGACGGCGAATACGATGTCGATCGGATGAAAGTAGTGATCCCGCGTCCACGCGCGCCGGAAGGGATAGAGGAGATAGGCGAGCGCGAGTCCGAACCCGAGGTGGATGGCGCGCTGCAGCTGTGCATCGAGCACGCCGAAGATCGCCGTATAAAGCTGAAAGACGGAAAACGTAATGGCGATCGCCGCAATGATCTTCTTCGGCCAGCCCGTATAGTGGGCGGTATTGGACTCACGGTCATACTTTTTGAGTACCTTTTCCGCATTTGCAGCATGGTCTGTCATAGAGGTTCACATCCTTAAATGATTCTTTCGGCAGGGCGTAGCCCCGAGCATTTTCACGATATACAAAATATTTTATAAAAGTGCAGAAAAAGAAATACGAGGCCGCGATCCGCAGCCTCGGAAATCTTATCATAGGCTTGTATAGAGTGGCGCAGCGACGAGGTCGATGCGCGTGCCGTCAGGATAGCGCTCATAGAGTGGATAGTCCGTGCCGCCCGCCGTAATGGTCAGCTCCGTCCCCACGCCTGTGCGCAGGCTCAGCGTGTCATAGTCGCGATCCATATCGAGGATGAAATGTCCATCCTCCTCGCGAAATGTCCCCTCCTCGGGGAGAAAGGGCAGCCCCACGCCATGCGACTGATAGCGCGTGCCCGTGAGGTGGAAATGCCCATCCGGATAAACGGTGAGGAACTCCTCCACAGGCGTCTTCTGCACGGAGTGGATGAACCGCACCGTGAACGGCGTGCCCTCTCTGCCGATCTCCCGCACGAGGACGGTCGTCTCACCGCCCGCGTGCATGAGAAGCGCCGGCGCAGAGAGAATGTCAAACGCAATGAGGAGCACGGCCGCCGCGAGAGCGATCAGATAGGCTCTCATTTCTCGTTAAAGTACTTCTCCGCGCCCGGATTCATCGGCAGGGACATGCCGTCCTCCGCCGTATCCTTCGTGATCTGCTTGCCGACTGCATGTGCCGCCTGCAGACGATCGAGATGCGTGAAGATCGCCTTCGTGATGCTGTAGCCCATATCGGCATCCACCGAGGGACCCGCGACGAGCATCGCCATGACGGAGACGCCCGGGACTGCCTCATCAAATCCCGCATACGTGCCCGCGGGGATCGTGGTCTTCGTGTAGAACGGATACTTCGCGATCAGCTCATCCGCGACCTTCTCCTCTACGGGGAGGAGACGGACGGGGTTCTGCGACGCGATATCCTGCACGGACGCCGTCGGATAGCCCGCCGTCAGTACGGCGACATCCACGTTGCCGTCCTTCAGCGCACTCGCACCCTCGGCGAACGAGAGGAACTGTGCGTCAATATCGTTATAGGAGACGCCGTATGCCGCGAGGATCTGGCGCACATTCGCCTCGACGCCCGAGCCGGCCGCACCGACCGCGACACGCTTGCCCTTGAGATCGGCAATGCTCTTGATGCCCGAGGACTGGAGCGTCACGAACTGGCAGGTCTCGGGGTAGAGCGAGGCAATCCCCTGCAGACCGTCCACCTTCTTGCCGTCGAACATCTCCGTGCCCGTCACGGCGTAGTACGTAATATCGTTCTGCACCGTCGCGAGATCGATCGCCTTGTCGCGCAGCATATTGATATTTGCCACCGACGCGCCCGTGCTCTGCGCACTCGCGTTCATGCCCGGGATCTCCTTGTTCAGGATCTCGGCAATCGCGCCGCCGATCGGGTAGTAGGTACCCGCCGTGCCGCCCGTGCCGATGTTGAGGAACTTCTTCGCCGATGCAGAGTCGCCGCCGCAGCCGGTGAGGAGTGCAGCAGAGAATACAAGGACTGCACCTGCCGCAAAAAACTTCTTTACGGTAGAGATGTTCATGTTCTTTCCCTCCTAAAAAATGAGCGAATTTCCGCAAATGGAAATATGATAACGAAAATATAGTACCATAAAAGCCGCCCTGCATGCAAGCGGGACGGCCTTTGTATGGCAGTATACAAGAAGTCTTAAAAATCACATCTCGCGTACGTATCGCGGGGGCAGGTGCCCGTTCAGTTCTTCACGATCTCCGCCGGCTCGCCGTTCGCCTTGGCGCGCGCAATACACTCCTTCAGGCGCGCGATGTTCTTCACATGGAGGTCGATCGCAAAGCGGATCCGCTTCTTCTCCTCCTCCGTGAACACGGGGTTCTCGTAGGCGGCGCGGATGCGCACGAGACGCGCCTCCACGTCGCGCAGCTCATCCTCCATCGGGCGCACATGCTGCAGCGCACAGCCGTAGACCGCGCGCATCGCATCGAGAACGTACTGTGCGTAGCCCGGCTCGCCCGAGGCTTTTTCCAGCCACTGTGCGACGTGGTAGATCACATCGTAGGGCGGCTCGCCGCCGTGGATCATGGAGACGATCTCCATCTTGACCTGCTGCTCCCTGCCGTGCGGCTGGCGAATCAGCTCCTCTGCATCCGCCATCAGATGACCTTCTCGCCGTGGTAGCGTTCGCCGCCAATCTCGGGATAGACGCCGTACTCCACCGCCCACTCGCATTTGTACTTGATTGCTTGCGCATGGATCGTCTGGATGCGGTCGATATTCTCGCGCACGATCTTGCCCGGGACGCCCGCGACGAGCGAGTTCGACGGGATGACGGCGTTCTCCTTGACCACGGCGCCCGCCGCGATGATCGAGCCGCGCCCGATCTTTGCCCCCGTGAGGACAATCGCACCCATGCCGATCAGCACGTGATCCTCGATCTCGCAGCCATGGATGCACGCGCTGTGCCCGACCGTCACATAGTCGCCGATGATGCACGGATTATCATCCGCGACATGCAGGCACGTGAGATCCTGAACATTTGAGCAGACGCCGACCGAGATATAGTTGACATCGCCGCGCGCAACAACCCCCGGCCAGAGGCTCGCGTACTGCCCGAGCCGTACGTCGCCCGAGAGAAAAACCTGCGGTGCGACAAACGCCTCCTCGTGAATCTGCGGCGTGATGCCGTGAAAGGGGTGGAATCCGTCTCCTTTGAATGTAAACATGGCTGTCCTTTCTAGCACGAACCCCTTATTTCGCAGGCGTCCGTGCAGCAGCATATTGCTCAGCCCTTCACCTCGAAGGACGCTCCGCGCTGCGCCGCATGATAGTAGCGGTGTGAGGCGAGCACCTCTGCGGCACTCGGCGCAGGATGCGAAGGAATACGTGTGGCATCCGCGTGCTGCTTGCGGTGGATGCCGCGTGCCTCCTCCGCTGCCGCATCGCGTATCGTATCCGGGAGGTTCCGGTACTCCTTGGAGTTCGCATACTCCATCCACTCACGCTGGAGCGCGCGCAGGAGATACACCCTCTCATCGTCGATCGGCAGGCGATTGCCCGACTGTTGTGC
>JABZYJ010000089.1 GCA_015265235.1 Selenomonas sp.
GAGCAAAAGGGTGCGCTGCGTGCAGAATATGGAAAGAGCGTCTTAAAAGAACTCTCGAAAAATCTTACGAATCGCTTTGGCAGAGGATTCTCGGTAGACAATCTCGAGAATATGCGTCGTTTTTACATTACATATAGCAGCGAGGTGATTTCCGAAATACCGTCTCGGAAATCGATCGCGCAGAAATCCGAAACAGTGTCTCGGATTTTTGAACTGTCTCCGACCAATTTACAGACGCTATCTGCGCAATTCACTTTGAGCTGGTCACACTATTTGTTTCTCATGCGCATCACAAATGACAAGGAACGCAAATTCTATGAAAATGAGGCTACAAACGAGCGATGGAGCCTGCGCGAGTTGAAGCGACAGTTCAATGCTGCTCTCTATGAGCGGTTGGCACTTTCTCGTGATAAGAAAGATATCGCCGAGATATCCAAACAGGGCATGATTGTGGAACGCCCCGAGGACATCGTGAAAGATCCGTACATCCTGGAGTTCTTGGGAATCCCCGAAGAGAGCCGCTATTCGGAGTCGGATTTGGAACAACGCATCATTGATGAATTACAGCATTTTCTCTTGGAACTGGGAAAGGGCTATACCTTCGTAGGTCGGCAGGAACGACTGACCTTTGATGAACAGCACTTTTATGTGGATCTGGTATTTTTCAATCGCCTGCTCGAATGTTTTGTCCTCATCGATCTCAAGATTGGCAGCGTTACACATCAAGACTTAGGGCAAATGCAGATGTATGTGAACTACTATGATCGCAAGGTGAAACTGGCGACCGAGAATCCCACCGTTGGTATTCTGCTCTGCAAGGAGAAGAACAATGCTGTGGTGGAGATGACCTTGCCGGAGGACAATACGCAGATTTTTGCTAGCAAGTATGAGCTTGTTCTGCCGGACAAGGCTGCTCTTATGCGGCTCTTGGAAAATAAATTCAATGATGAGGAATGATATCCTTGTAATAAGGGAATGAATGATTGATACGTCCGCCATGCGCCCCATCTCTGCCCACATGCCATCGAGCCCGAGAATACGCATAGCCTTTGCCTCGGACTGCGTACGCAGTAGGCGCCACATCATTGCAGAACGACGGCGAAGGTCGAGAGTCTCCTAGACGCATATAGATAAAACAGCCCTGCAAGACAAGATAATCTTGCCTTGCAGGGCTGTTTCACATCCTCAGCGACGCCAGGGCGTACGCTGATCGTAGTCCCGCTTGATCTGCTTTACCGCGCGGTCGTGACGCCGCTGTTCTTCCTTCATCGCACGATCATACTTCTCCTGATCGCCGTCCCGACGGAACTCGAAGCGGATCTTGCGCACGTTCTGCTCATGGACACGAGCCTCTTCCTTCATACGGAAACTGTACTCATTCGTCGCCCCGTTGATGTAATCGAGCGACTGAACTTGCGGCGCAGCCTCTGCACTCGGTACTGCTGCAATGCCGAGGCCCAGGGCAAGAGCCAGCACTCCGGCGATATACTTCTTGTTCTTCATACATTGCTCCTTTCTCATATTACACTGACTATACGGTAACATAGCCGCGTTAAGGATGCTTTAGATGCCAACAAAAAACCGCACCCGAAGGTGCGGTCATGCGATCCGTTTACTCCGCCGTAAACGGAAGAAGCGCAATATTACGCGCGCGCTTGATGGCGAGCGTCACCTGACGCTGATGCTTTGCGCAGTTGCCGGAAATGCGGCGCGGCAGGATCTTGCCACGCTCCGTCGTAAAGCGACGCAACTTTGCGGCATCCTTATAGTCGATATGGTCTACCTTGTCCACGCAGAACGAGCAGACCTTGCGACGAGGCTTGCGGCCCCGATCTCGTTTCATCATGTTCGCTGTCCCTCCTCATTTCAGGATATTTCGATCATCTTCATGCTCAGAATGGAATGTCGTCATCGGGAATGACGGGTCCCATCATATCCGGTGCAGCTCCGCCGCCCGCAGCGGGTGCGGCAGAACGCGGCGCAGATGCGTCATAGCCGCCCTGCGCGCTGCCGGCATTCTTGGAATCAAGGAACTCCACATTGTCTGCCACCACATCCGTCGCGTACTTGCGCTGTCCGTCGCTGCCGTCGTAGCTGCGCACCTGGATGCGCCCCTCGACGCCGATGCGGCGTCCCTTGGTGAGATTGTTGCCGCAGATCTCGGCGAGTTTCTCCCAGCATGTCACGGGGATGAAATCAGCCGTCTGTTGGCCTTCCTGCTGTGCTGCACGCGAGAAGCGGCGGTCAACCGCCACCGTAAAACGGCAAAATGCTTTGCCGCTCTGTGTGTAGCGAATCTCAGGGTCGCGCGCAAGGCGACCGATCAGTATGACTCTGTTCATGGGTTTCTCTCTCCTGAATGAATCCCGTCACGCATACAGAACGTACGGATGACTCCGTACGCCCCTTACTCCTCGATGCCGTCTGCGCGGACGATCATGTGCTTGAGCAGATCGTCGGTGATCTTCATCACACGGTCGCACTCAGCGACACAGGCAGGCTCTGCATTGACGTACAGCAGAACGTAGTATCCTTCGGTCATGTCCTTGATCTCATAGGCGAGACGCTTCTTGCCCCAGCGGTCTTCCTTCTCGATCTTACCGCCATTTGCCTGAATGAGCTTTGTGAACTTCTCGATGACGGCGTTTGTCGCATCTTCCTCCATCGGCTTCACAATAAATATGACTTCGTACAATCTCACGAAATCACCTCCTCTTTGGTCTATGGCCGCCGTTTTACAGCGGCAGAGTTATTCTTCTGCGAGCGCGCACGAAATACGCACTCACGCGACAAGGGACAGTATACCATGTTTTTATGCACTCCGCAAGTACTCGATGCGCATTATTGTAAAGGAATCCAATCAGCAGAAAGAGGACCGCTTCGAACGCATTATTTCAAAACAGTCCTCTTTCAAGCTCACTGATCCTTCTTCAGCACGTCTTCCAGCGTATGCCATGCCAGCACTGCGCATTTGACGCGCGCGGGCATGTTGGAGATGTTCTTGAGCGCGATTGCCTCATCGAGCTCCTCCAGTGCGGCATCGTCTGTCACCTCGCGCTTGATCATCGACGTGAAGAGTTGGGCGAGGCGCTGTGCCTCCTCCACGGTCTTGCCGCGCATGAGGTCGATCATGATGTCCGTACTCGCCTGTGAGATGGCGCAGCCGACTCCCGTAAATGCGGCATCCTTGATGATGCCGTTCTCAATCTGGAGTTCGAGTGTGATCTCATCGCCGCAGCTCGGATTGTGTCCGCGCTCACGCACGGTCGCCGCTGCGAGTTCGCCCTTGTTCTCGGGCGAGCGGCTGTGCTCGCCAATGACCTCTGTATAGAGATCGCCGAGCGCCGTGTTTTCAGTCGGCATAGCCGAGCACCCCCCGTACCTTTTTCAGCGCAGCGATAAACTGGTCAATGTCCTCATGCGTATTGTAGAGGTAGAAACTCGCGCGGCAGGTAGCGTTCTGTCCGAGATAGCGCATGAGCGGCTGCGCACAGTGGTGTCCCGCGCGAATCGCAACACCGTAGCTGTCGAGAATCGTCGATACATCATGCGGATGGACATCCTTGACGTTGAATGTGATGATGCCCGTCTTATTTCCACGAGTCGAATCGCATCCATAGAGCTCCACAAAGGGCAGTTCACGCAGCTGCGGCAGTGCATAGCTGAGCAGATCGCGCTCAATCGCCTCGATGCGGTCGAAGCCAATCTTGTCCAGATAGTCAATCGCCGCAATTAGTCCCGATGCACCGCTGACGTTCTGCGTCCCCGCCTCGAATTTCGCCGGCAGTTCGGCAAACGTCGTCTCCTGCTCGCCGACATAGTCGATCATGTCTCCGCCAAAGAGGAACGGCGGCATCGCATCGAGTATATTGTACTTGCCATAGAGGACGCCGATGCCCATCGGGGAAAGCATCTTATGCCCCGAGAACGCAAAGAAATCCGCATCCATCGCCTGCACATCCACCTTGATATGCGGTACGCTCTGCGAGCCGTCGACAACGACAACCGCACCGACCGCATGAGCACGGTCGGCAACGGCGCGCACATCGTTGACGAGACCGAGCACGTTGGATACCTGCGTCACTGCGACAATCTTCGTCCGCTCTGTAATCTGCTGCGCAATATCCGCCTCGGAGAGATTGCCGTCCTCGCCCAGATAGATATACTTCAGCACAGCACCGCGCGACTTTGCCACGAACTGCCACGGGACGATATTGCTGTGATGCTCCGAGATCGTAATGACGATCTCATCCCCCTCACGGACGTTCGCAAGACCATAGCTGTACGCTACGAGGTTCAGTGCCTCTGTCGCATTCTTTGTGAATACGACCTCCTCCGGACGCGCTGCACCGATGAACTGCTGCGTGCGCACGCGTGCCCGTTCATAGATATCTGTCGCCTTGACCGAGAGCTCATACGCGCCGCGATGCGGGTTCGCATTACAGTACGTACAGTAGTCAGCGACCGCGCGGATGACCGTCTCCGGCTTCTGTGTCGTTGCGCCATTGTCGAGATAAACAATGGGACGGCCGTTCATTTTCGTCTGCAGGATGGGAAAATCCCGCAGATACTCATTCACCTTGCGTTCCACCCAACAGTCTCCTCTCCAAATAGTCTCCAATCTCCGTGCGCAGTTTCTCATCCGTGATGCGCGCCAGCACGGGGGCAAAGGATGCCTCGACGACGAGCTGCTGTGCCGCACGCTCGTCGAGCCCCCTGCTCATCAGATAAAACAGCTTGTCCGCATCCATTCGCCCGATGCTGACGGCATGGTGCCCGTCCACATCCCCCTCATGCGAGAGCATCAGAGGGACACTGCGGTTGCGTGCATGCGGGGAAAGAATGGTAACTTCCTCATCTTCCTTGCCGACTGAACCGCGCGCGCCTTGGATAAAGTCCAGCGTTCCGCGGAAGTTCTTGACGCAGTGCCCGAGAAGCGCACCGCGCACCTGCATATTGGCATCTGTGTGCTGCCCCTCCTGACGGATGATATAGTTGAGATCGATCTTGCGTGCATCATCACCGAAATAAAGGCCCCATACATCCGCACACGCCTGATCGCCCGCGAGTGTCACCCGCAGTTCCGAGGCGGTATGCTGTGCGCCCACCTCGACGAGGGTGCAGGAAAAGTGTCCGCCCTTTCCAACCGCCGCATGGATGCGGCTAGCGGCAGGCGCATCTGTCGGAGCCAGTTGGATATAGGTCAGCGACAGCTCTGCGCCATCGGCAACCGTCACCTCAATCTCCTGTGCACCGCTTTCACGCAGCTCCACCACATGATGCACGCGCTCCCCTGCCGCTGCAGAAAGCTGTATTGGTGCAGCAGGAAGTGTGAGCCCATCGGGAACAGGCAGGTCGTTGACCCCCAGCCAACGCCATGTCGGCATAGGGATGCGGCTGAATACATTGGCTGCTGCCATCATCCCATCGCCCCTTCCAATTCAATATTGACCAGATTATTCATCTCAACCGCATACTCAAGCGGGAGTTCCTTCGCAATCGGCTCAACGAAGCCACGCACGATCATCGCGCGCGCCTCCTCCTCGTCGATGCCGCGGCTCATCAGATAGAAGATCGCCTCATCGCTGATGCGTCCGATCTTTGCCTCATGTCCGATGTCCACCGTATCGCACGCGACATCCATCACGGGGAGCGTGTCGCTCCGCGACGCGGAGTCGAGCATCAGCGACTCACAGTTGACGGAGCACTTTGCCCCGACAGCACGCGGTGTCACCTTGACCCCACTGCGATAGATCGCGGCACCGCCCGACTTCGAGATCGAGCGCGTGCTGATATTTGCTGACGTATTGGGCGCATCGAGGATGACCGTCGCTCCCGTGTCGAGTTCCTGCCCCTTCGAGGCAAAAGTGATCCCCGTGAACTCACAGGTCGCATTCTCGCCCTGCAGGATACTCGTCGGATAGAGCATTGATACGTGTGAGCCGAACGAGCCGGAGACCCACTCCACCGCACCGTTCTTCTCCACCTTCACGCGCTTCGTATTGAGATTCATCATGTTGCGCGACCAGTTCTCGATCGTCGAGTAGCGCAGACGCGCCCCCTCCTTGACGAACAGCTCAACACAGCCCGCATGGAGATTCGTCACATTGTACTTTGGTGCAGAACAGCCCTCGATGAAATGCAGGCTGGCTCCCTTCTCCACGATGATGAGCGTATGTTCAAACTGTCCTGCCCCTGCTGCATTGAGACGGAAATAGGACTGCAGCGGGATGTCCACCTGAATCCCCTCGGGCACGTAGACGAAAGAGCCGCCCGACCAGACCGCACCGTGCAGTGCAGCAAATTTATGTGCTTTCGGCGGCACAAGCGTCATAAAGTACTGCTGAACAATACCGCCGTACTCCTGGAGTGCCGTCTCCATATCCGTGTAGACGACCCCCTGCTTTACGAGCGACTCCTGAATCGAGTGATAGACCACCTCGGAGTCGTACTGTGCTCCGACGCCTGCGAGCGAGGACTTCTCCGCCTCGGGAATCCCCAGACGGTCAAACGTATCCTTGATGTCCTCGGGAACCTCATTCCAGTCGCCGACCATCTTCGCATCGGGACGGACATAGGTCACGATCTCATCCATGTTCAGCGCCGACAGATCCGGCCCCCACGCTGGCATCGGTGTTTCATGGTAGACCTTGAGCGACTTCAGGCGAAAATCAAGCATCCATGCAGGATCGTGCTTGCGTGCAGAAATATCGCGGATGATCTCCTCCGTCAGTCCCGACGCAGACTTATACGCAGAGCGATCCTCGTTCGTAATATCATAGATTGTGCGCTCAATATCGTCGATCTGGGTTTTCTTCTTTGGTACAAAATCCCCCATTCCTGCTCACCCCACTCTATCGTGCTCTGCAAGGATATGGGCAAAGCCTTCCGCATTGATCTGTTCCACGAGTTCCGCGCCGCCCTCACGAATGATCTCGCCTTTGGCGAGCACATGGACAAAATCCACCTTCAGTTTATCGAGGATGCGTGCGTTATGCGTGATAATCAGACAGGCATTCTCAGCCGTATGGAACTTTGCAACGCCCTCAGAGACAATTTGCACCGCATCGACATCGAGCCCAGAGTCCGTCTCATCGAGAAGCGCCAGCTTCGGCTGGAGCATGAGCAGCTGCAGAACTTCGCTTCGTTTTTTCTCGCCGCCGGAGAAGCCGACGTTCAGATAACGCTGTGCATAGCTCGGATCGATTTTCAGCTCGGCCATCATCGCACTCAGTTCCTTGCGGAAGGCGAGCAGCTTCTCCTTCTTACCTGTAATCATCTGACGCGCCGTGCGAATCATATTCTCGACCGTGATCCCCGGAATCTCCTCCGGTGTCTGGAAGGCAAGAAAAAGCCCGTCACGCGCACGCTCATAGGCCGGCAGCTCCGAAATATCCTTCCCATCAAAGACAATGCGCCCGTGGGTCATCTCATACTTCGGATGTCCCATCATCACGTTCATCAACGTAGACTTGCCCGACCCATTCGGGCCAAGGATAACATGGATCTCTCCTTTACGTACCGTGAGGTTGACACCCTTTAGAATTTCCTTGCCCTCGACACCGGCATGGAGATCGGTGATCTGCAGCAATGTATCTGTCATAATAAAAACTCCCCTAGGTTTTAGATTTACGTCTGTATTGAATCCTTACAAAAATACTCGGGATTAACATTTCACATTGTAGGGGCTTTCATATAAAAAGTCAATAACTTACGGAGGAAACCATAAACAAAACATATAATTGAGATTGCCTTTCATTGATAAAATAAAAAAAGCTGCTGTACGCAGACCATATTGTCATCGTACAACAGCTTCATGTTTTTGCGGCAACTACCTACTCTCCCACGTCGTCTCCAACGAAGTACCCTCGGCCTGTGGACGCTTAACTACTGTGTTC
>JABZYJ010000008.1 GCA_015265235.1 Selenomonas sp.
AACTTACGCTCATCTATATCCTCAGGAGCGAGATATGATCATTGACAGCATCGAGAGTGATCCTGTGGTAGAAAAGGGGTCAAACGGGGGTCATGGGAAATAAATAAGCGCAGAGAACCTTGATATGCAAAGACCTCTGCGCTGTTTTTAATTATTCGAATTCTATCGTTCCGGGCGGCTTCCCCGTGCAGTCGTAGAGCACGCGGTTCACGCCGCGCACTTCGTTGACGATGCGCGTGGTCACGCGCGCGAGTAGTTCCCATGGAAGCTGCGCGGACTCCGCCGTCATGAAGTCGCTGGTCTCAACGGCGCGCAGGGCAATCGCATAGTCATACGTACGCCCATCGCCCATGACACCGACGGAACGCATATTGGTAAGTGCCGCGAAGTACTGCCCGAGATTTTTGCGGATGCCCGCCTTCTCGATCTCCTCGCGGTAGATGGCATCTGCCTCCTGAACGATATGTACCTTCTCCGCCGTAACCTCTCCAATGATGCGGATGCCGAGGCCTGGCCCCGGAAACGGCTGACGGTCGACGAGATAGTCAGGGATACCGAGCTCACGCCCCGCCGCACGCACCTCGTCCTTAAAGAGGAGACGCAGCGGCTCGACGATCTCCTTAAAGTCCACATGATCGGGCAGTCCGCCAACATTATGATGCGACTTGATCACCGCAGATTTTCCGAGTCCGCTCTCAATGACATCGGGATAGATTGTCCCCTGCACGAGGAAATCCACCGCACCGATCTCGCGCGCCGCCTCCTCAAAGACGCGGATAAACTCCTCGCCGATGATTTTGCGCTTCTGCTCTGGCTCCGTTACGCCCTTAAGCCGCGCATAGAAGCGATCGCGGGCGTTGATGCGGACAAAGTTGACATCATAGGTGCCGCCACGCCCAAAGACGGCCTCAACCTCATCGCCTTCATTCTTGCGCAGGAGACCATGATCGACAAAGACGCAGGTGAGCTGACTGCCGATTGCCTTGGAGAGGAGCACGGCGGCGACGGAGGAGTCCACACCGCCCGACAGGGCACAGAGAGCGCGCCCACCGCCGATCTGCTGACGCAGTTCCTCAATGGTCTTTTGCACGAAGGAATCCATGCGCCACGTTCCTGTGCATCCGCAGACATCATAGACAAAGCTGCGCAGCATCTCTGTCCCGTGCTCCGTGTGCATCACCTCGGGATGGAACTGCACGGCATAGAGACGCTCTGCGGGGTTCTCCATCGCCGCGATGGGGCAGACGGGCGTGCGTGCCGTCACGTGAAAGCCGTGCGGCAGTCCGCTGATGTAGTCCGTATGACTCATCCAGCAGACATTCGTCTGCGGTATCCCCTGAAAGAGAGGCGACGAGGTATCGAGGATCTCCACCTCCGTACGCCCGTATTCGCTCGTCGGCGCCGTCTCCACGCATCCGCCGCAGAGATGCGCCATCAGCTGCGCTCCGTAGCAGATACCGAGCACGGGGATACCGAGGGCAAAGAGCTCCTTGGAGGCGGTAACAGCCCCCTCGCCATAGACACTGTTCGGGCCGCCCGTCAGGATAATGCCGCGCGGAGCGAGTGCGCGAATCCGCTCCAATGGCAGCGTATGCGGATGCACCTCGCAGTAGACATGGTTCTCACGCACGCGGCGCGCGATGAGCTGATTGTACTGTCCGCCAAAGTCCAGCACCAAGATCATTTCTGCGGCATCGGGTCTGTTCATCTTCGTTCCCCTTCTCACGTTATTCTTCCATATCCTCGGCAAAAGAATCCCTAAAGTGCCGAACGGCACTGTGTGCCACATCGACCGAAAAGCCCCGTTGGTAGAGCGTTGCCATCATCTTCTGTTCCCTGTCGCCCGCTTTGTACTTCATGGCAAGGACACGCTCCGCTACCGTCGTCTCACGCTCATCCGTATCCTCGGGGACGACGCTCCACACGAGATCATGGTCAAAACCGCGATGGATAAGCTTTGCACAGATCTGCCGCACCGAGTCGCGGCTCTCCTGATAGAGGTACATGAACTGCTGCGCACAGAGATCGGCATCATCGAGATAATGTCGCTCGATCAGGCGCGCGATTGCGGCATCGATCTCCTCCGTCGGGAACCCCTTGCGCATCAGCTTTTCCCGCAGCTTTTTTTCGCTGTGTGCCTGACGCGCAAGATAGTCCACCGCTGTCATGAGGGCTGTGCGCTCCTCCCGCTTTTTGCCCCCGCGCCCTGCTGCAGTCTGCGCAGGTCTCATTCATCTTCTCCCATCGGCGGCTCCTGCTCCGGCAAATCCGAAGGATCCTGCGCGGATGCCTCAGTACCAACAGTCTTACTGCCCGTCCCTTTTTTCTTTGGCTTCTCTCCCTCGACGAGGAGCTTATTTCGGATCTTCTCCTCGATCTCGGCGATCATCTCGGGTTTTTCCTCAAGGGTCGCCTTGGCGTTCTCCTTGCCCTGTCCGAGGCGTGTTCCCTCGTAGGAGAACCATGCGCCGCTCTTATCGACGATGTCCAGTTCGACCCCCATGTCGATGATGCTGCCGAGACGTGAGACACCTTCCCCATAAATGATGTCGAACTCTGCTGTCTTGAAGGGCGGTGCGACCTTGTTCTTGACAATCTTGGCACGCGTGCGGTTGCCGAGGGATTCCGTACCCTGCTTGATGGAGTCGGCGCGGCGCACATCAATGCGCACCGATGCATAGAATTTCAGCGCACGTCCGCCCGTCGTCACCTCCGGATTGCCATAGGTAACGCCGATCTTCTCGCGCAGCTGATTGATGAAGACGGCAGCCGTACGCGTCTTACTGATGATGCCCGTCAGCTTGCGCATTGCCTGACTCATGAGACGCGCCTGCAGACCGACCACCGATGTGCCCATATCGCCGTCGATTTCGGACTTCGGCACAAGAGCCGCAACCGAGTCCACGACAATGATGTCAATTGCGGCACTGTGCACGAGCGCGTCCACAATCTCAAGTGCCTGCTCGCCCGTATCCGGCTGCGAGATGAGGAGTTCCTCTATGTTGACGCCGAGCTTGCGCGCATACTCCGGGTCGAGGGCATGCTCTGCGTCGATGAACGCCGCAATGCCACCGGCCTTCTGCGCCTCGGCGATCATGTGCAGCGTGACCGTCGTCTTGCCCGAGGACTCGGGACCGAACACCTCGATGATGCGTCCGCGCGGAATGCCGCCAACGCCAAGTGCGATATCGAGCGGCAAGATCCCCGTGGAGATCACCTCGACGTTCATGTTCGCCTTGGCTTCACCGAGGCGCATGATCGCCCCCTTGCCATGCGCCTTCTCGATGTTCTGCAGGGCATTCTCAAGTGCCTCCTCGCGCGTCATCGGCTTATCGGTTTTTGCCCGCTTGTCCTTTTCTGCCATCTGTATCTCCTTGTTCGTTTCTGTGAAAGACTGTTCTCCCTCAATTATATAAAAATCCCCGCTCCTTTGTCAAAGAAAAGCCTGCGGGGATATGTTCGGAAAAAAGATTATTTCAAATGGGCACGAACGATCTCATTGATGAGCTTGCCGTCCGCACGACCCTTCACGCGCGGCATAAGAACGCCCATCACCTTACCCATATCCTTTGCCGTCTCGGCACCGACCTCGGCGACAACGTCCGCCACGATCTTTTTCACCTCATCGACACTGAGCTGTGCAGGCAGATACGGCATGAGGAGATCAATCTCCGCCTTGGTCTTGGCGACAAGATCATCGCGCTTGCCGCGCGCAAACTCCTCAATGGAGTCGCGGCGCATCTTCACTTCCTTCGAGATGACACCGATCACCTCGTCGTCCGTGAGCGTCTTCTTCCCGTCGATCTCCGCCTGACGCACCGCGCCACGCACGAGACGAATGACGGAAAGGCGCTCCTTTTCGCCCTGCTTCATGGCTTCCTTCATATCCGCTGTGAGCTTTTCCATGAGTGACATTGCTCTCATCCTTTCATAAAAAGAAAAACATCCGCAGCACTGCGCCGCGGATGCCTTATGCAATCAGCCCCTGTATTTGCGTTTGCGTGCCGCCTCAGACTTCTTCTTGCGGCGAACGCTCGGTTTCTCGTAATGTTCACGCTTACGAACTTCGGCAAGAGTACCGGCCTTCTGTGACATACGCTTAAAGCGGCGGAGAGCACTATCGATCGACTCATTTTTGCCGACCTTGATTTCATTTGCCATGCATTTCCCCTCCCTCCACGCGCGGAGTATTTTTGCATCCATAAATGATGCTCTGTCATTATACTCCATGGAGATAATTCGTGTCAATCATGTAATCAAATTTTCACAAAACGGAGCGTGCTTCTCCCATCGACATCTGAACATTTATTTATATATAGTATCTATCGATAAAAATTTTCTATATTTTGTGTTTCACCTATTGACAATCTATCTCACTATGGCGTATCATTTTCCTATCATCGTTTCACCAATGTACCAAATGTTCAGTGTTTTAAGGAGCTGTATCCATGAAAATCACAACGAAGATCCTATCCCTGCTGCTCGTCCTCCTCACGACAGCGCTCCTCGGCTGCGGCGGATCGCAGCAGTCCGCGGAAAAGAAAGCGGAGAAACCGTTCCGCATTGTCACGTCGTTCTATCCCATGTATTTAGCGACCATCAACATCACGGATGGAGTGGACGGCGTTGAGGTCACCAACATGACGAAGCCGCAGACGGGATGTCTGCACGACTACCAGCTCATGACCGAGGATATGAAGACACTCGAACACGCCGATGCCTTTGTCATCAACGGTGCCGGCATGGAGGACTTCATGGACAAGGTAACGGGCGCACAGAAGGAAATGAAGATCATCGATGCGTCGCGCGGCATCGAGCTGATCCACGACGACGAGGGCGACAACCCTCACGTCTGGCTGAGCGTCACCGATGCTATCGCACAGGTGCGCAACATTGCCGATCAGTTGAAGGAAGCCGATCCTGCCCACGCAGACGCTTATGAAAAGAATGCTGCCGCCTACATCGAAAAGCTCACGGCACTGAAAACAGAGATGCACGCCGCGCTTGACCATGTTCCGCATAAGGACATCGTGACGTTCCATGAGGCATTCCCCTACTTTGCGAGGGAGTTCCATCTGAACATCATTGCCGTCGTTGAGCGCGAGCCGGGGACGGAGCCGACACCGAGCGAGCTGCAGGAAACCATCGAGCAGGTGAATGCGCTCCCGACCAAGGTACTCTTTACCGAACCGCAGTACTCCCCTGCCGCCGCAGAGACGATTGCGCGTGAGACGGGTGCAAAGATCTATACGCTCGACCCTGTCGTCACGGGAGAAGCAACGCCTGCGGCAAAGAACGCATACATCGACACCATGAAGAAGAATATGGAAGTACTGAAGGAAGCCCTTCAATAACAGCATAAACACATAGCAAAAGAGCTTGCCGAATACGGCAAGCTCTTTTGCTATGTGTTTATCGCTCAAGTGCGCGATGCGCAATATCCTTGCGATAGTAAGCATCTTTGAAGGAAATCTTCGCAGCAGCAGCATAGGCCGCATCGACGGCGGAGGATATATCCGCGCCGCGCCCAACCACGCCGAGCACGCGTCCGCCATTGGTGACGAGTTTCCCATCTTTCATCGCCGTTCCGGCATGGAAGACGAGTGCGCCCATAGCCTCGGCGTCGGCGAGTCCATGGATCTCCTGCCCCTTTTCATAATGTCCCGGATAGCCGCCCGAGGCGAGCACGACACAGACAGCCGCGCCGTCCTTCCAACGGATGGGAACGTCGGCGAGAGTTCCGTCCGCACAGGCACACATGATCGCTACGAGATCGCTGTCGAGAAGAGGAAGCACGACCTGCGTCTCGGGATCACCGAACCGCGCATTGAACTCCACGACCTTCGGGCCATCCGCCGTCACCATCAGGCCAAGATAGAGACAGCCGCGATAGGTACGTCCTTCCTTCGCCATGGCGGCGATGGTCGGCTTTAGGATCTCCTCCACAGCGCGCTCCGTCATCTCCGGCGTCATGACCGGCGCAGGCGCATAGGTTCCCATGCCGCCTGTATTCGGTCCACGGTCACCGTCGTAGGCACGCTTGTGATCCTGCGCGCTGATCATCGGACGGATCGTCGTCCCATCGGTAAAGGCGAGAAGGGAGGCCTCCTCCCCCTCCATAAATTCCTCAATGACGACGCGTGCCCCCGCATCGCCAAAGGAGTGATCCTCCATAATGGCATCGACGGCATCGAGTGCCTCCTGCTCCGTCATGGCGACGATAACGCCCTTGCCCGCCGCAAGTCCATCCGCCTTGACGACGATGGGAGCGCCCTCCTGACGGATGTAGGCGCGTGCGGGCTCTGCCGCGGTAAAGACCTCATAGCGTGCCGTCGGGATTCCGTACTTTTTCATGAGATCCTTGGCGAAGGACTTCGATCCCTCGATCTCCGCCGCATTCGCGCGCGGTCCAAAGGCGCGGATCCCTGCCGCCTCAAGCTCATCTACCAACCCGTTCATCAACGGCACCTCGGGGCCGACGACGACAAGCCCGATCTCGTGCTCCTTGGCAAAACGCAGAATTGCCGCATGATCGTCAAGTGCAATCGCCGCCGACGCGCCCATCTCGGGATTTCCGGGGATGGCGTAAATCTGCTCCGTCTGCGGGCTTTCCGAGAGTTTCCAATACAGGGCGTGCTCGCGCCCGCCCGAGCCGATGACAAGAATATTCACGTCGTCTTCCTCATTTTTCTATCTGCTGTGAGAGATATGCGCCGATGGCACTGTCATACTCTGCCGTATGAGCAAACGCCTCCTGTGCCAGACGCATCCGCGTCATGCCGTCCACCGCACCGTCCTTTTCAATCATCGCAGCGATTTCTGCATAGCGCGACGGATTCGTAATGACGGTGACGAACTTAAAGTTCTTCGCTGCGGCACGAATCATCGCGGGACCGCCGATATCGATCTGCTCGACCGCCTCGGCAAGTGTAACGTCAGGCTTTGCCACAGTCTCCACAAACGGATAGAGATTGACCACGACGAGATCAATCGGTGTGATCTTCAGCTCCCGCAGCGCCTTCTCGTGTTCCGGATTGCCGCGCACAGCGAGAATCCCGCCGTGCACGAGGGGATTCAAGGTCTTGACGCGGCCATCCATGATCTCGGGAAATCCCGTGACATCACTGACATAGATAACGGGAATCCCCGCCTCACGCAGCGCCTTCATCGTCCCGCCCGTGGAGACGATCTCAATGCCTGCCTTCTGCAGTGTCCGTGCGAATTCGACGACACCACTCTTATCGGATACGCTGATCAGGGCACGTTTTATCTTCATAATGCTCCTCCTTCGGCAGGGGGCAGGATGTGTACCTGTCTGCCGTCTGTACGAAGTCTGCCATCGACATAGAGTCGAATTGCTGCAGGAAAGATCCGATGTTCCTCCTTGAGAACGCGTGCGGCAAGACTGTCCTCCGTATCCCCCTCGGCTACAGGAACAGCCGCCTGAAGAATGATGGGGCCGGAGTCCGTCCCCTCATCCACAAAGTGCACCGTACACCCGCTGACCTTCACTCCATAGGCCAAGGCATCCCGATGGGCATGCGCCCCCGGGAAACTTGGCAGCAGAGCGGGGTGGATATTGAGGATGCGTCCCACATAGGCACGCACGAAAAGCGGCGACAGGATCCGCATAAACCCTGCCAGCACGACGAGTGTGACTCCGTGCGCATGCAGCTGTTCAAGCAGGGCACGCTCAAAGTCCTCGCGCTCGGCGTACGCTTTGCGCACAACGGCGACGGCAGGGATGCCATGTTCCCGCGCACGCGTAAGCGCATAGGCATCCACCTTGTCCGCCAAGACGACGGCAATCTCCGCACGGATATCCCCGCGCTCCACGGCGTCAATGATGGACGCAAGGTTAGAGCCGCGTCCAGAGCAGAGCACGCCGATTTTTTCCTTAGGCATCAAAGACACCGCCCTTGATCGTCACCTCATGTGCGCCCTCGGTCACGCGTCCGATCCGGAAGACCGTCTCATGCTGTGCACCGAGATGCGCCTCGATGCGTGCCGCCTCCTCCTCAGAGGCAATGAGCACCATGCCGATCCCCATGTTGAATGTGCGGTACATCTCCGCCCAGTCAACGTTGCCCCACTCCTGCAGAAGGCGGAAGACCGCAGGCATCTCCCACGCAGCGGCATCGACCTCCGCGCCCATCTCATCGGGGAGGGCACGCGGGATGTTTTCATAGAACCCGCCGCCTGTGATGTGCACCATACCGTGAAGATCAAAGTCACGAATCAGCGGCAGGCAAACCTGCGGATAGAGACGCGTCGGCGTCAGCAGCTCCTCGCCGATGCTGCGTCCCAATTCCTCCATGTACTCATCACCGCGGAAGCCCTTGTGCTCAAAGACGATCTTGCGCACGAGAGAGTAGCCATTGGAATGTACGCCCGACGAAGGCAATCCGAGCAGGACATCCCCTGCCTTTACACGCGCACTCGTGATGAGGCGTTCGCGCTCGACGACACCGACGGCAAACCCCGCGATATCGTACTCACCCACGGGGTAGAACCCCGCCATTTCCGCCGTCTCACCGCCGATGAGCGCACAGCCGGATTCCTTGCAGGCACGTGCAACACCCGAGACCACGTCGGCAACCTGCGTCGGCTCAAGTTTGCCAACGGCGAGGTAGTCAAGGAAAAACAGAGGCTCTGCCCCCTGTACGAGGATGTCGTTGACGCACATCGCCACGGCATCCTGCCCAATGGTATCATGCCGATTCAGCAGAAAGGCAAGCCGCAGCTTTGTCCCGACCCCATCTGTTCCGGAGACGAGCACGGGTTCACGATAGTCCTGCGCACGCAGGGCAAACAGACCGCCGAAGCCGCCCAGATCGCCGAGCACCTCCGGACGATAGGTCGCACGCACGCTGTCTTTGATCAGCGATACGGATTCGTTGCCCGCATCAATGTCGACCCCCGCATCACGATAGGTCATCTTTTCCATGGACACTTACATCCCCCTTTCGCGCTGTGCAAGCCGCTGCTGCTCACGCGTGATCGCATCGCCAACGTCGAGGGCGGCATCCTCCTCGGGAACCGGGTACTGATTATTAAAGCATGCATAGCACATGTGATCCGGATTGAGGGCAGGAACACATGTCCGCAATCCCTCGATGGAGATGAAGTGAAGGGAATCCGCACCGATGAAATCGCGAATCTCCTCAAGGCTCTTCGTCGCCGAGATCAGCTCCTTGCGCACCGACGTATCGATGCCGTAGTAGCAGGGATCGGTGATCGGCGGGCTGCTGATGCAGACATGGATCTCACGCGCTCCGGCATTCCGCAGGAGCCGTACGATCTTGCCGCTCGTCGTGCCGCGCACGATGGAGTCATCCACCATGATGACGGACTTTCCCTCAACAACAGAGCGCACGGGGCTCAGCTTCAGCTTGACCGCCGTATCGCGCTGTTTCTGCGTCGGCTGGATGAACGTCCGTCCGATGTAGCGGTTCTTGATGAGGCCCTCGGCAAACGGGATGCCCGTCTCATAGGCGAATCCCGTCGCTGCCGTCGTTCCCGAGTCCGGCACCGAGATGACCACATCACCGCGAAGCCCGGACTCGCGCGCCAGAACACGCCCCATCTCGAAGCGCGCTGCGTGAACACTCTGTCCATCGATGATCGAGTCGGGGCGTGCAAAATAGATGTACTCGAAGATGCAGGAAGCAACATCCTGCCCATTGGTGAAACGGTAGGACCTAAGTGCGCCGTTCTCCACAACGACCATCTCTCCCGGCAGCACATCGCGCACGAAGGAAGCTCCGTTGACATCGAGCGCGCAGGTCTCGGAGGAAAGCACCCAGCCGCCCTCCTCCGTCCGTCCGATGCAAAGCGGACGAAAGCCCTGCGGATCGCGCACACCGATGAGCTTGTTCTCCGTCATGATGGTCAGGCAGAATGCGCCGCGCACCTTCTGCGCGGTCTCCAAAATGCGCTCCTCGATGGTCGCCTTCTGTGAGCGTGCGATCAGATGGACAAAGACCTCCGAGTCGATTGTCGTCTGGAACACCGTCCCCTTGCTCTCAAGGTCGCGGCGAATCCATGCGGCATTGGTGAGGTCGCCGTTATGCGCCAGTGCCAGCGCACCGCCAGCATAGTTGACGCGCAGCGGCTGTGCATTCGCGGCGAGACTGAACCCCGTCGTCGCATAGCGCACATGACCGATGGCAATTTGGGCATGGTCAAGATGCGGCAGTTCCGAGCGAAACACCTCGGTCACCAGCCCCATCCCTTTTTTGACGTCAATCCATGCCCCATCCGTCAGCGCTATGCCCGCGCTCTCCTGCCCGCGATGCTGGAGCGCAAAGAGACCAAGATACGTCATCTCGGACACATCCTCCGTCGGAGAATACACGCCGTAGATGCCGCACTCTTCCTTCCACTTTGGCACTTTTTCGTACATCGCTCTTATGCTTCTCCCGTCAGCCTGTGGAGCATCTCCTTATAGGCATCCTCTACGTTGCCGAGGTCGCGGCGGAAACGGTCCTTATCCAGTTTCTCCTTCGTGTCGCTGTCCCAGAAGCGGCAGTTATCCGGCGAAATCTCATCGGCAAGAATGATCTTCCCGTCAGCATCTCTGCCGAACTCCAGCTTGAAGTCAATGAGATCTACCTTCTTTGACTTGAGGAACTTCGTGAGGATATCATTGATCTTCAGCGACATGCGTTCGATCTCATCCAGTTCCGCATCCGTCGCGATCTTCATGGCACGGATGTGATAGCGGTTGAGCATCGGATCACCGAGATCATCGTTCTTGTAGCAGTATTCGATGACCGGGAACGGCATCGGTACGCCCTCCTCGAGCCCGAGACGCTTTGCGAGCGAGCCGGCCGCCACATTGCGGATGATGACCTCAAGGGGGATAATCGTGAGCTTCTTCACGATCATCTCACGCTCGCTCGGCATGGAGATATAGTGATGGGCGATGCCCTCCTTCGCCAGCAGATCGAAGAAGAACGCCGACATCTTATTGTTCATGATGCCCTTGCCCACGATCGTCCCGCGCTTCGCGCCGTTCCCCGCCGTCGCATCGTCCTTGTAGTAGACGAGATACTCATTTGGATTGTCCGTCGCATAGATGATCTTTGCTTTACCCTCATAAAGAGCCTCTTTACGCTCCATTGTCATCCTGCCTTTCTTCTCAAGCAATAGAAAAGTTCCTTAAAGCTGTGCCGCGACGCGATCTGCCTTCTTCTCGACCTCCAGCACCATCTTTTCCCGATAGTCCATGAGTGCTTCGGCGATGGCAGTATCGTATACGGCGAGGATCTCCGCCGCAAAGATCGCCGCATTCTTCGCACCATTGACCGCCATCGTCGCTACGGGTACGCCCGACGGCATCTGCACCGTGCTGAGCAGAGCATCCATCCCGTTCAGCGGCGTCGCATTGACCGGAACACCGATCACCGGTTTAATCGTATAGCTTGCCACGACACCTGCGAGATGTGCCGCTGCCCCTGCCGCCACGATAAATGCGGCAAATTCTTTGTCGTGATCTGCCTCCATGACAAAATCACGAACGATGGACGGTGTACGATGCGCCGATGCCACCTTCACGACCGGTTCAATGCCAAAATGTTTCAGGAGCTCAACTGCCGGCTTCAGAATTGGCCAATCAGAATCGCTTCCCATTAGGACTGCTACCTTCATATTATCATCTCCTCGTACCTATGATAGCGGGATTTCAAATCCATGTCAATAGAACGAAAAAGGACCGCCGTATCGCAGGATACAGCAGTCCCATAAAAGAAGTCTCAATTTTCTTTGATCGTATCGTGCAGGGGCTCGCCAAAGACCAGCGTATCGAGGAGATCGATCAGCTGATTGATCTCCGGTTTCGACACCTGTCCCGACGCGCCAAGGCTCTCACCTTTGCGCTTCATCTCCTCGCTGATGAGGGAGGAGAAGAGAACGAGCGGAACCTCACCGAGGCGGCTGTCCTCGCGCACGAGCTTCAGCAGGCGATGTCCGTCCATCTTCGGCATCTCGACATCGGAGATGATGATGCGGACATGATTCTCGATCGGTCCATTCTTGCGTGCAAGATCCTGCAGATACTCCCACGCATCCTGTCCATTGCCAAAGTCACGGATGAACTTGTAGCCTGCCTCATGCAGCGTCGTCACGAGGAGTTCACGCAGCATCTTGGAGTCCTCGGCGATGACGATATGCGCCGTACCGCGCCGCGTCTTTGCATCCTGCGTCGCCTCGGAAACAGTCGTGAGCTTCTGATTGATCTCGGGGTTGATCTCCGCGATGATCGTCTCGAAGTCCAGCAGGAGAACAAGACGATCCTCCATCTTGATGATGCCGACCACACGCGAGCCATCGCCGACATTCGGCGCCGGCTCCATATTCTTCCACGAGATGCGGTGAATGCGGTAAACACTGCCGACGAGGAAGCCGATGTCATAGTTGTTGATCTCTGTCACGATGATGTTCTGCAGCTCATCCGCCGTCTGGAGGTTGAGGCAGCGCGCCATATTGACAAGAGGGATTGCCTTGCCGCGCAGTGTAAACAGACCGTCGACATAGGGATGCGCCTCGGGCATAGTGGTCACAGGCACACGCGTAATGACCTCGCGCACCTTCGCGACATTGATGCCGTAGTTCACCTTCCCTATGCTGAACTCAACAATCTCAAATTCGTTTGTTCCTGTCTCAAGCAGGATCCCCTTTTTCTCTTCGGTTACCGTATCTGCCATTTATCTCTCCCCCTGCACGTCAACATTCTTCGCTATGCTCTCTATTCGCCCTTTAGAGGAAAAATCCTTCCTTGGATTAAGAAAAAACTAATTCTTTTTGTGTTCTTCCAATAAATACGTCCATCCATCCTCTTGGCGGACACGACCTTCCTTCATCAGCCGCCCAAGAGCGCGCTTAAATGCAGCCTTGCTGATCCCAAAGCGATCCTTTAGCACCGCAGGAGATGTCGCGTCCGTATACGGCATCTTTCCGCCATGTTCCTCTAGGAGTGCAAGCAAGCGGTCCGCATCCAGCGTGCGCGCTTCCTCTTTCGGGGGGCGCAGGGACGCGTTCAGCCGCCCGTCCTCACGCAGATACGTCACGCGGATCTCGACGGTCTCGCCGACGCGCGGCCGCCGTGGAGCCTCCTGATGATCGATGAATGCGATATAGCGCTCCTCGGTAAAGAGAAAGATGCCACGCTCCGTAATGTTATAGACGGACCCCTTCAGGCGGTCGCCGATGCGCACCCCTTCGGCGGGACGTGAGGCGCGGCGCAGCTCATCCTCCACCTCCATCGTGACGGCAAGGCGCCCGGACTTATCCGTATAGAGCTTCGCCCAGACGACCTCACCGACCTGCGGCCGCCCGCGCATCCCTGCGTAAGGCAGGAAGATACCGCGCTCTGCCCCGACATCGAGGAAGGCCCCCTCCTTCGTCACGTTGATGACGCGCAGGCGTGCGACCTGCCCTTCCTTCATGCGCGGTGTGCGCATGCTCGCCGTCAGCCGCCGCTTCGGGTCGAGGTAGAGAAACACGCGGACACGGTCGCCCACCTTGACCGGTGCAGTCTGCTGCATCGTATGCAGCAGAATATCATCACACGTATTGCCCGTCTCCGCATCCAGAAAGATGCCCCACTCGGATTCGCGCACGGCAATGAGTTCCGCCACCTGACTTGGGCCGTATTTACGGTGCACAGGCACGGGTTTTTGCCGCTCCGTCACGTCCTACTCCTCATAGGGCGTGAGTGCGGCATCGCCCCAGAGCCGCTCCAGCGCATAGTACTCGCGCGCATCCTGCTGGAATATGTGCGCCACCGTATCGCCGTAGTCGAGCAGCACCCACTCGCCCTCACGGTAGCCCTCCTTGTGGAGAAAACTCACCCCTGCCTCCTCCATCTTCTCCTCGATATTGTCTGCGATCGCGCGCACCTGCGTCGCTGTATTCGCCGAACATATAATGAAATAGTCGTTGGTGGACATCAGTCCGACCATATCCATCTGTACGATGTCGCGCGCCTTCTTTTCATCCGCTGCCGCCTGAATCACGCGGCATTTTTCCTGCTCTGTCAAACTCTACTCCTCCTTCTTCTGCTCACCTTCCGTCTCCTCCGACGGAAAGAGTTCACGTATGATCTTATCGGTCGCCGCACGATCCATAATCCACACCGTATCATCATCCCGCGCGAAATCGCCCGGCAGCATGATGGTGCGCGGCGGCTGTGCATTCAGCTTTCGCACCACATTCCCGATGTGTACTGAGTCAAAGAGCTCGGCACTCGTGGTGACATCCTGTTTCAGTATATCGGCAAGCTGCGGAATCTTGGGCAGCGTATCGACACGGAGCAGCTTGGCGTAGAACGCCTTAACAAACTTTTGCTGCCGCTGCGTGCGCCCGAGGTCGCCGAGATCATCCCCGCGATAGCGCAGGTACTGTTCCGCCTCCGCTCCATCGAGATGCCGATAGCCCTGACGCATGTGAATGGAAAGCCCCGCCTCCGGATCGTCATAGTCCATATCCCGCTCAACATAGAGATCAACTCCGCCGACGGCATCGACAATCTTCTCAAAGGTATCCATATCGATGACAACGTATTGATGAATCGAGATGTCAAACATCTGATTGATCGTCCGCACCATCAACGGTGCTCCGCCCACTGCATAGACGTGAGAAAGGCGTGTCTCCCCCTTCCCCTGTGCCATGGGCACCCACGTATCACGCGGGATATTGAGGATGCGTACCTTGCCCGTCGCATTCTCCATGCTCATGAGCAGAATGGCATCCGCACGCTTTTCCGGTGCTTCGTCCATATTTACTGCATCGTCGAGGCCGAGCACGAGAACATTCGTATAGCCGTCAAACCGCACATCGACCTCGCCGCGATTTTCCTCCTGACGGACGAGATAGGCCTCATACATTTCCCGTATATCATGGTACGCCTCAACGCCCCATCCGATCAGATAATAGCCCGAGATGCCGACAAAGACGAGGAGAAAGACCGTGCAGATCAGGCGAACAAGTCCGCGCAGAATGGCCATGCGTCGGCGGCGTGCACGCTGTGTGCGGCGTCGCTTTATGTTCTCGCGCGAGTTTTCGCTTGCCAGCTGTGCCGCGAGATCCTCCGTATCATAATCGGACAACGCCCCTCTCCCCCTTTTTCCCTCTGCTTAGCGCTGCCGCAAAAGCAGTTCGTTCCGTGCCGCCACCGTATCCGGATGAACGAGCCCTCCCTTTTTCAGAACGAATTGGATGGACTCCGTGAGTCCGACCAGCAGCATCGCGTCGAGTGATGCCGTACGCGCGAGCTCCCGCAGATGCTCCACCTCCGGATAGGCTCGCGACGGCTCAATCATATCTGCAAAATAGATAATCTGATCGAGCGCGGTCATCCCTCTTCCCCCAACCGTATGCCGCCAGATCGCCTGCGCAATGCCCGCGTCATCGACACCATAGTCCTCATAGATGAGATAGGCGCCCACGTAGGCGTGCAGGAGCAGGGGCATCGCCGCCTCGATCCTGCCGATGGGAATCCCGCGCCGCCGCGCCTCTCCGGGAAGCTCCGCTGTCGCGTAGGTGCGCCCGCAGTCATGCAGAAGCCCTGCGGTACGCGCGCGTTCCTCGTCCATGCCGAAGCGCCGTGCCAGTTCCGCCGCCGTATCCGCCACCCCGAGCGAATGCTGATAGCGTCCCGGCGCGAGACGTTCTGCCAGACGAGCGCGCATCTCCTCATACGTCATGTTCATGCGCACGATATAACCCCCTCCCTACAATATACTCCTCTACGGCACGCGGTACAAGATGCCGGATGGATTTTCCTGTGCGTACGCGTGCGCGGATCATCGTCGACGAGATCTCCAGATGCGGTGTCGGAACGACGTGAATGTGGCGACGCTCCTCCGCTGTAAACTGCTCCGCGAGAAGCGTCTCATCAAGCGGCGTCCCCTGCCGCGTCGCCACGATGAACTGACAGGAACGCAGCAGACGGTGCGGTTCATGCCATCGGTACAGATCATTCATCGCATCTGCGCCCGTAATAAAGAAAAGCGCCGCCCCGTCAAACTGGTCGTGGAGCGCCGCTATGGTATCCACCGTATAGGACGGCCCCTCCCGACGCAGTTCCATGTCCGAAAGAGAAAAATTCTGATTGTCCTGTATGGCACACGCCGTCATGGCAAAACGATCCGCGATGGACGCCGCACGGGTGCCGTCCTTGTGCGGAGGGCGTGCCGACGGGATAAAGAGCACCTCATCCAGCTCTACTTCCGCGCGCACCATCTCCGCCGTGATCAGATGTCCCATGTGAATCGGGTCGAACGTTCCGCCCATGATTCCGATGCGCTTTTCCATCCGATTCACCTCGTGATGCAGATTGCCAGCAGAAGAACGATGCAGAGCAGCAGGAAGGTCGCGCCTGCATACAGATAGTCACGAAGATCATGCCGCCCCTTCGGTGATGCTGCATACTGCCGCATGGTACGCCAATATCCGATCAGGCGCCGCATCCGCCGCACGACTCCGATGCGACAGGCATATTTTCCCGCACCTGCCCCTCGCCATAGACAAGATACTTCGTACTCGTCAGAGCCTCGAGCCCCATCGGACCACGCGCATGAAGTTTCTGCGTGCTAATGCCGATCTCCGCGCCAAAGCCAAACTCGAACCCATCCGTAAACCGCGTCGAGGCATTGACATAAACCGTCGAAGCATCAGCTCTCTGCTGAAAGGTATGTGCCGTACGGATGTCATTCGTCACAATCGCCTCGGAATGCCCCGTCCCATAGCGATTGATGTGCCGCAGTGCGGCATCCATATCCGCGACGACACGGACGGAGAGGATGAGGTCACCGTACTCCGTCGCCCAGTCCTCCTCCGTTGCCGCAGCCACGTCGCTGAGAATCGCACATGTCTCTGTGCAGCCACGCAGCTCCACCCCATCGGCATGCAGCTGCTCTGCCATCTGCGGCAAAAATGCAGCGGCAATATCACGGTGTACGAGCACGGTCTCCGCCGCGTTGCAGACCGAGGGGCGCGAGACCTTGGCATTCCTCACGATACGACACGCCATTGTGAGATCCGCTGCGCGGTCAACATAGATATGACAGATGCCGGATCCCGTCTCGATCACGGGGACGCTGCTGCTCTCCACGATGTGGCGAATCAACCCTGCCCCGCCGCGTGGAATGAGGACATCCAGCAGCCCCGTGAGATGCGTCATCACATCCACGGCTCTGCGCTCCTTCATCGCGAGCATCTGAACGGCTCCCGCAGGAATGCCGGCAGCATAGGCAGCGCATGAAAGGACATCGGCAATGACTGCATTGGAGCGCAGTGCATCCGAGCCGCCGCGCAGGAGCACGGCATTTCCTGACTTCAGGCAGAGCCCGATCGCATCCGCCGTCACATTCGGACGCGCCTCGTAGATCATACCAACAACCCCGAGCGGTACGCGGACACGGTGAATCTCCAGACCATTCGGACGGCGCACAGCGTAGTCCTCCCGCCCAAGCGGGTCAGGAAGCGCTGCGGTCAGCCGCAGCCCCTCTGCCATCGCATGAATGCGCTCCGACGTGAGCCGCAGACGGTCGATGTAGGAAGCGCGCACACCCGCCGCCGCGGCGTCTGTCACATCAGCGGCGTTCTCCTGCAGGATCTCCGCCGCGTGCTCCGTCAGCGCCGTCGCCATCGCATGCAGCGCCGCATCGCGCACATCGCTGCGGAGCACCGCAAGAGCATAGGATGCCTCCTTTGCCGCTTCTGCCTGTGCCCGCACTGCCTGCTCCATCATCGCCATCGCTCCTTACTGCATCAGTACCAAATTATCCCGGTGTATGATCTCCTCATGTAATGCGTCCGAGACAAGACCTTGAAAGTCCTGTGTCTGATGCCCCATCAGCCGTGCCGTATCCGCCGCGCCGTAGGCAGTGATCCCACGGGCAATCTCCTGCCCCAGAGGGCTGAGCACACGCACCATCTCGCCCGCAGCAAAGTCACCGTCCACTGCCGTCACACCGACAGCGAGAACACTCGCGCCGCGCTGCATCGCTGCCGCGCACCCGGCATCGACAGAAAGCTCTCCCGCGAGCTTCTTGCCAAAGGCGAGCCAGCTCTTGCGCGTCCTGAGATGCGCCTCACGCGCAGGGAAGATCGTCCCGATCTCCTCCCCACGCAGAATGTTGCGGATGATGCCGTCCTCATCACCGCGCGCAATCACCATCGTCGCACCGGCATTGCGCGCAATCTTCGCCGCCTCGATCTTCGTCTGCATCCCGCCCGTGCCCTGCGCTGATCCGGCACCGCCCGCAAGATGCTCAATCTCGGGCGTAATCTCTGCGATCTCGGAGATCAGCTGCGCCGATGCATCCGTCCGCGGGTTTGCCGTATATACCCCGTCGATATCCGAGAGGATAATGAGCGCATCGGCATCGACAAGTGCCGCGACAACCGCCGAGAGATTGTCGTTGTCTCCGATTTTGATCTCATCCACCGCCACGGCATCATTCTCGTTGATGACGGGAATGACCTGCATATCGAGCAGGGCGAGAAGGGCACGGCGCGAATTGATGTACTGATGGTGACGCGCCGCATTCTCCTTTGTCAGGAGCACCTGTGCCATCGTTCGTCCATACTCATGAAAGAGCTTCTCATAGATGTGGAGAAGGTATCCCTGTCCGATCGCCGCAAGGGCCTGCCGCGCAGGCACCGCTGCAGGACGTTCCTTCATGCCGAGCGCATTCATTCCCGCCGCAATTGCACCGGAGGAAACGAGGAGAATCTCCTTGCCCTGATTGGCCTCGTCGATCAGCTCACGCACAAGATGCTCGATGCGGCGCAGATTCATTCCGCCCGAGGGATGCGTCAGCGTACTTGTTCCAACCTTTACGACAATGCGCTTCGCCTCGGAGAGACGCGCCCGCGCATTCACAGCTCAATCCTCGGCTTGTCAAAGTTTCGTTTGAACAGGAGCCCGTTCCTGCCGATCACCTGAACGAGATTGGCGTCAGCGCGCTCGGCAAGCATGGTAATCGCGTCCGCCGGTTCCTCCGGCGCATTCTGCAGAACGCGCACCTTGATCAGCTCGCGCTTTTTGATCGCCTCGCGTGCGGATGCCACCACAGCAGGACTGACTCCCTCCTTGCCGATCATGACGACCGCTTCCTCCGTCATGCCGAGGGAGCGCAGCTTTCGTATCTGCTTACTGGAAAGTGATTTTCGCAGCAACGTCTTTCCTCCGTTAATCCTGATAATCGAACGCCATATCACCGATGTGGACGGTCATGCCTTCCTTGATGCCGCGTGCGCGGAGCTTCTCATCCAGCCCCTTGAGCCGCCATATATACTGGAATCGGCGCACGGCTTCATCATTGTTGAAATTGGTCATGGCGACCAACTTCTCGATTGCCTTTCCCGAGACGACGAAATCGCCCGCATCGTTGCGTGAGACCGTCACCTTCTCGTCATCGTCCGCATTCTGATCGTAGACGACGACATCGTCCTCCTCCGCCTCCGGCTCAGGGACATAGGCGTCCAGCCACGCACCGACCCGATCGATCAGCTCCTGCACGCCTTCACGCGTCGCCGCAGAGATCGCAAAGAACGCGAGCCCCTCCTGTGCGGCAAGCTCCTTCAGACGCGGCAGATGCTCCGCCGCAGAGGGAAGATCGATCTTGTTGGCGACGAGGAACTGTGTGCGCCGCGCAATCTTCTCGCTGTAGCGTGCCAGCTCCGCATTGATCTTGGAGTAATCCTCCACCGGGTCACGGCCTTCGATCCCGGACGCATCCACAATGTGCAGGATCAGGCGCGTGCGCTCCACATGGCGCAGAAAGTCATGCCCCAGCCCCACGCCATCGGCGGCGCCCTCGATCAGTCCCGGGATATCCGCCATGACGAAGCTCTTCTCATAGTCCGTCTGGACAACCCCGAGGACAGGCGTAATCGTCGTAAAATGGTAGTCAGCGATCTCGGGACGCGCCGCCGAGCAGGAGGCAACAAGGCTCGACTTCCCGACACTCGGATAGCCGACCAGCCCGACATCGGCGAGCAGCTTCAGCTCAAGACGAAGCTTTCGTCCCTCGCCCGGCTCGCCGAACTCAGCAAAGGACGGTGCACGGTTGGCAGAGTTGGCAAACTTGGCGTTCCCGCGCCCACCGCGTCCACCGCGTGCGATCACCGCCTCCATCCCGACTTCCGCGAGGTCGGCAAGCACCTCTCCCGTCGCCTCATCCGTCACAATCGTGCCGGGTGGGACATCGACATAGAGGGGCGGCGCATTTTTACCGAACTGGTTCTTGTACTCACCATTCTCGCCGTTCTTCGCGACGAACTTGCGGCGATAGCGAAAGGAGAGCAGCGTATTCAGATTGCGGTCGGCACGAAAGATTACATCACCGCCGCGTCCGCCGTCACCACCCGAAGGGCCGCCCTTGGGCATAAACTTTTCATGGCGGAACGCGGACTTTCCATGACCGCCGTCCCCCGCCTTCACCGTGATCTGGGCACGATCGATAAACTGCATACGTCCCTCCCTCTTTACACAATAAGCTGTTCCCGCAAGTGCACTCCCACCTGCGAAAACAGCTTCTAAAAGAGCCTGTACTAGAGAGTACAGGCATCTCTGCATATCAAACTTCCGTGCGCTCTTAGACCGCTGCACCCGCGAGCGGATACACGCTGATCTGACGCTGATGGCGTCCCTTGCGCTCAAAGGCAACCTTGCCGTCAATCTTTGCAAAGATCGTGTCGTCCTTGCCGATGCCGACATTGTGCCCCGGATGGAAATGCGTGCCGCGCTGGCGCACGATGATGCTGCCTGCCGTCACATGCGTGCCTGCCTGCTCCTTCACGCCAAGGCGCTTCGAGTGGCTGTCACGTCCGTTGCGCGTCGAGCTGACGCCCTTTTTATGTGCAAAAAGCTGCAAATCAAACGAGAACAAATTGTTCACCCCTTTACTTCCTGAATCTGAATGCCTTTCGGGCTGATCTTTTCAATCTCTGCGAGACCCATCCACATGGTTCGCAGAATCGCTTCACTGCGTTCATCCGGCGGTTCAGAGAGCCGCACACGGAGGTTGCCGCTCGCAATGTCATAAGTGACGGCGCGATGCAGATGCTCCATCATACCGAGAAGCGCGGACTGCGTGAGCGCAGATACGCCGGCACAGACAATATCCTGTCCGCGTGCCGCCGTTCCGCTGTGCCCTGAAACAGCATAGCCGTCGATCATCCCGTCTTCATTCACGAAGATCTTGACCGAAATCACGGATTAGCCCTCGATCTTCTCGATAACGACCTTCGTGAACGGCTGACGATGACCCTGACGCTTGCGATAGTTTGACTTCGCCTTGTACTTGAAGACCAAAATCTTCTTGCCCTTGCCGTGTGCCGCGACCTTGCCCGTCACCTTCGCACCGTCCACCATCGGACGACCGATCTTGACATCTGCGCCGTTGACAACGGTCAGAACCTGGTCAAAAACGACAGCCTCGCCCTCGCCCGCCTCGAGCTTCTCCACAAAAATGGTATCGCCCTCAGCGACCTTGTACTGCTTGCCGCCCGTCTTTACGATTGCATACATGAAAACACCTCCCTATCACGTTACTCGCCGGCTGCGGTTCGGCAGCGCCGATTGTATGACCTCGCCGTGCGGTTGGGGATGGGCTTTCGCCCAAACAGGCTATGCGCCTACATTACGGGATAATAGCATATGAAAAGGGCAGTTGTCAAGGCGGAGATTGGACATCCCTCTATTCCCACCCGCTCACCAGATGCTTTGCGAGCAGGAGGGCAAGAATGCCGAGCACGATGCTCAGCGCGATATAGGCAAGGGCGACGGCGAGCTTTCCGTTCTCGATGAGAGAAAGCGTTTCCAACGAAAAGGTGGAGAATGTCGTAAAGCCGCCACATATCCCCGTCTGGAGAAAGAGGACAAGGCGCGGGTCAAGGCCGCTCTGACGTCCCGCCAGACCGACGACGGCGCCGATGGCGAAACAGCCAAGGACGTTGACAGCAAACGTAGCAAGAGGAAAACCGCTCCCGAGTTTCGGCACGACCTGTCCCAGCAAAAAGCGCAGAATCGCTCCGACCGCACCGCCAAGCCCGACGGCGAGGACGCTCATTGTACCGTCCCCGCACGCAAATGTGCCACATCGTTCATGCGCGTCAATACAGCAAAACCGTCGTCCTCGAAGCGGATGCAGTTCACCGCCGTGTTGAGCTGAGAAACGTGCCAGATCGAGCGGATCGGCATGGCAAGTATGTCGGCGATCAGAATGCGGATCGCCGCCCCGTGCGAGACGATGATGACGCGCTCACCGCGATGCTCTGCGGCAATCGTGCGCACGCGCCCTGCGATGCGCTTTTGGAATACGGAAAAATCCTCACTGTCCGGGATATTCGCATGCTCCGGATCACGGTAAAAATGCTTCAGCGTCTCGGGATCCTCGGTGTTGATCTCACTGAAGAAGCGCCCTTCCCATGCCCCGAAGTGAAGTTCACGCAGGGCAGGATCGGGGACGACGGTCAGACCGAGCCGTGCTGCAAGCGGTGCCGCCGTCTCCATCGTCCGTATGAGATCACTCGCATAAAATGCATCTGCATGGTCGACGTCGAGATGCTGTCCGAGCAGTGCCGCCTGTGCGTGTCCCTCCGGTGAGAGCGGCACATCTGACTGTCCCTGAAAACGTCCCGTCTTATTCCACTCGGTCTCCCCATGACGTATGATGATAATTTCCGTCATTTCCCTTCCCCTTCCTATGGTTTTCTATGCGCGAATCTCACAGATAACGCCGCCCGAGATCAGCCGTTCC
This sequence comes from Selenomonas sp., assembly GCA_015265235.1. GTDB lineage: Bacteria > Bacillota > Negativicutes > Selenomonadales > Selenomonadaceae > Centipeda. The sequence goes on from JABZYJ010000008.1 coordinate 22,776, forward strand.
TGACGCATAAAGGCATATGTGCCGCAAAATTCCTGTGCCAGCTGTTGCGTACGCGCGTCAATCGCCGCCGTCGACAGATCGGATGCCCAGAGTGCACCGACCACCGTACCGCTGTGTGCCACCAATACACCGAGCGCCCCTCTGCTCTGCGCTGCCGTGATGAAGCGTTCCAGCTCCGGCTTTTCTAGGTGCTGCTGGTTGCGCCGTGCGCTCTCAGTCGCCGCCTGTCCGAGGAGACGCTCTTTTTCTGCCCCACGCACGGCAAATGCCTGATCGACCGTATGCAGCAGCGCGCGGTAGGCGTCGTCCTGGTCGCCTGCATTGCCCTTGCTCTGATAGTAGGCGATGGTATCGACCTCACCGCCCGCATCAAAGATGGAGATACCGAGCAGCGGAACATTATGGTACTGACCGAACAGTTCCCCCGTCGTATGACTGACATGCGAAAGCCCCGCAAAGGCAATGCCGTCACTCGGCTCGATGGCGATAGCGATGTCCATGATCTCGCGTCCCGTCAGTTCCCGTCCGTATGCGCGCGCTGTGGCATAGGAGACCGCTGCAATATCCGCACTCGATGACGCCATGCCCTTTCCCTGCGGGATCTCCGTCTCCAGGCGGATGCCAAAGCGAAACGCCTCCTCGCCGATGTGGGCGAGCGTCCGACGCAGTGCTTCCTGCGCCTTCGTTCCCAGTCCATGCATCCCCGTGAACGCATCCGAAACCGTCGCCGTCGCATACATGCTGATCGGTGCAGTGACGAGAAATGGCGTTCCCGCGAGAGCGCCCTCGATCAGCTCCCCGCAGGACGCAGGTGCCTTTGCTATAATTTCCATAATAACCCCCAAATGTTCGGATGTGTTGATGCCAGAGAAAATACGGCGAGAACCAGGGTCTCCGTCAATACGGTGACCGCGCCATAGACATCACCTGTCACGCCGCCGAGGATGTTGGTGATCGTGCGGCAGAGAAGAAGTGCAAAGAGCACGCCTAAGAGCAGCGAGAGTGCCGCCAACGCACCCCACGGCAGGACAAGCACCGCTGTCGTCACGGCAGCGATGAGAACAGTGCGTCGGTCTGCCATATCGGCAAAGGTCTTTCCGACGCCTTCCGGACGGGCGTACGGAAAGAGCGCGATCGCAAGCACCATGGCAAGCCTGCCGATGATCGGCATGACAAAGAGTGCGGGTACAAAGAGGAGCGGATGCATATCGGAGATCAGGGCAAACTGCACGAACATGAGCATGACGAAAGAAACGACGCCAAATGCGCCCGCGCGGCTGTCCTTCATGATCTCGAGCTGACGCGCGCGCTCCCGCCCCGAGAAGATGCCGTCCGCCGTATCCATAAAGCCATCCGCATGGATGCCGCCCGTCAAAAGAATCGGCAGGATGAGGATCAGCACACACGTCAGCGACCGCATCCCGAGAAAATAGATGAGCACCCACGCCGCAAGCATGTAGCACAGGCCGAGCACGAGCCCCACCAACGGGAAAAACCGCGTACTGCGCCCAAAGTCCTCCGCCGTCCACGCCGTCTGTCGGACAAAACGAATCCGTGTGAGAAACTGAAGGCCAATCAAAAAAGAATGCATAGAACCGATCCTTAACGATAGAGCGAGAACAGATAGGCAAAGAGCAGAAAGAGAACGGTTGCCGTATACATGAGCCGTATCGCGCCCAAGATATGTTTGGGGGCAATGTCCATGTGAGCGTCGCCCATATAGGCGCGGAAGTGCTTTTGTCCAAAGTAGTAGTTGATGCCGCCGAGGCGGATATGTAATGCGCCCGCCACAGGTGCCTCTGCATACCCGCCGTTCGGACTTGGATGCCCCGCCGCGTCGCGCCGCAGGATAAAGAATGCGTTGCGCGCATCATAGCGCAGGAGAAACGCCGCCATGACAAAGAGGATGCCCGTGATGCGCGCGGGAACATAATTCAGCACATCGTCCACACGTGCCGCCATGCGCCCGAAGTAGAGATAGCGGTCATTCTTGTAGCCGAGCATGGAATCCATTGTATTCGCTGCCCGATAGAGCACGGCAAGCGGCGCACCGCCGAGGAGAAAGAAAAAGAGCGGCGAGATGACCCCGTCCACTGTATTCTCCGCGACGGTCTCAATCGCCGCACGCGCAGCGTTCTCCTCGTCGAGTTCCGCTGTATCCCGCCCAACGATATAGCCGACACGCTCCCGTGCGCCCACGAGGTTATCCCCGTCGAGCAGGGCATAGATTTCATGCCCCGCCTTTGCCAGTGATCGTGGGGAGATGCAGAAATAGAGCAGGATGATTTCAAGAACATCCGCCCCCCACGCCACGGGCAGATGCCGCGCGGCAAGGATCAGCCCCTCCGCCGCAGCGTAGGAAATCGAGAGGACAATCAGCACCAGCAGCGTCCCCATGGCGAATTTCCTGCCGTCTCCCCCATGGAACGGATAGAGGTGGCGATCCAGCCATCCGATAAATCGCCCAAGAAAGGCGACGGGATGCAGGCGGTTCTGCGGATCTCCCGCCATCGTATCGAGAAAAAACGCCGCCATGGCGGCGATGGGCGGGGCGATCATCGTGCATCTCCTGCCGCAATGATCGCCGCCAGTTTATCCATATCGAGACTCCGCTGCACCGTCGCAGCCAAGCGGTCATAGGCGTGCTCCTTTTCCGCCCCGCAGCGGTACTGAATGGGAAGCTCCTCCATGCCGCGCCGCGCGCGCAGACGGTTGAGCACTGCCCGACGGAAATGATCGTCGTCAAAGATGCCGTGAATATACGTGCCCGTAATCCGTCCGTCTGCCGAGACCGCACCGTCCCATACCGACTCTTCCGCATTTCCTGCACGGACGATGCGGAACGGACGGCATACCTCCTCGGCAAATGTGGTGTCGCCCATGTGAATCTCATAGCCCCGCATCCCGTGCACAGAGATGTTCTCCCCCAAGAAGGGGAACGCTGCACAGTCCGCCGTGACCTGCCGCAGATGCTTGCGCGCGGCAAAGGTCGTCGTGAGCGGCAGATACCCCAGCCCCTCCACCGCATCATATTCCGACTCAGTGTGGAGCGGGTCGGAGATCCTCTCCCCGAGCATCTGATAGCCGCCGCAGATCCCAAAGAGCGGCGTCCCCGCTGTGACGCACGTACGGATCGCATCCGCGAGGCCCACCTGTCGGATGTGGAGGAGATCCTCCGTCGTATTCTTCGAGCCCGGCAGGAGGATGAGATCCGGATGCCCCAGTTCCTCGGGTGTGCGCACATAGTAGAGCGCGACATCCGGCTCGTGTGCCAGCGCGTCAAAGTCCGTAAAGTTCGATAGTTTCGGCGTGCGAATGACCGCAATGCGCAGCTGTCCATCGAAGGCAGCCGTATCGCCGTAGTGCTGCTCGTCGAGGGAGACGGAGTCCTCCTCGTCGATGCCGAGCGCATCGATGTGCGGAATGACTCCGAGGACGGGCTTTCCCGTCTTTTGCTCCAAGAAGTCAAGGGCGGGCGTGAGGAGGCTCACATCACCGCGAAATTTGTTGATGACAAGCCCCTTGACAAGCGCACGCTCCTCCGCGTCGAGCAGTTCCAATGTCCCCACGAGAGAGGCGAGCGCACCGCCGCGGTCGATGTCGGCGATCAGGAGGACGGGCGCACGGAGATGCTTTGCCACGCGCATATTGACGATATCATTTGCCTTTAGGTTGATCTCGGCGGGACTGCCCGCACCCTCGATCACGAGCAGATCATACGCGGCACGCAGGCGATCCAGCGACACCTCAACGGCCTCCCACGCCTTGAGCGAATAGCCCGTGTGATATTCCCGCGCACTCATATTGCCGACCGGTTCGCCCATGATGACAACCTGTGACTGCGCGTTCCCCGTCGGTTTGAGGAGGACGGGGTTCATATCGACTTCGGGGGCAAGACCCGCCGCCTCCGCCTGTGCCACCTGTGCCCTTCCCATCTCCCGCCCGTCGAGCGTGACATAGGAATTCAGCGCCATGTTCTGCGCCTTGAAGGGCACGACACGCTTGCCCTGCTGATGAAAAATACGGCAGAGTGCCGTCGTCAGGATGCTCTTGCCGACGTGGGAACTCGTCCCCATCAGCATGATGCTCTTCGCCATTTACACCGCCTCCGCCAGTTTTTTTAGATCAACGGGAATGCCGCAGGTGACGAGATAGACTTTTTCCGCGTGACGGGCGAGCTGCTGATTAGCAAGCCCCGCCATATCCCGATAGAGCCGCCCGAGGCGATTGGCAGGAACGATCCCGTCCCCCACCTCATTCGTGACAAAAATTGTCGTCGCATCGGCTTCCTCAGCGGCACAAATGAGCGCATGGATACGCGCCTCGACATGGCGTGCAAAGGAGTCGCGCTCCTGTTCCTCCTCCGAATACTGGAGCATGTCGTTGCTGAGAAACATCGTCACACAGTCAAAGAGGATGACGCCGTGCGCCTTCCCCGCCTCCCGGATGGCATTCTCGGAGGAAAACGGTGCCTCGTAGGTCGTCCAGTCTGCCGGACGGCGCGACTGATGCAGATCGACGCGCAGCTGCATCTCTGCATCGTAGATCTGCGCGGTCGCAATATAGGCGACGGCTGTACCGCTCTCTGCGGCACAGCGCGCCGCACAGCGTTCGGCAAACGAGGATTTGCCCGAGCGAACGCCGCCCGTTACGAGAATGATCTGCCCCATTGATGGCACGCCTCCACAAAATGCTCTGCCGCGCTGCGGCATCCTGCAAAGTGCAGGTGCAGATAACTGCCGAGCGTATTCCCCCGACGATGTCCCGCCGCATACTGCGCGCCGCTGCGCAGTTTCGTAAAGCGGAAGGGGCGATCCGCCTCTTCCGCCTCCGTCTCCTCGACGGAAAAGTGAAACTCATGCCCGTGCAGGATAAGCCCTGCCGTACCGAGTATCGTATCCTCCGTCTGCTCCGCCTCTACGTAGCCGACCATCTGCAGGCGTTCGGTCATGCGCACCCGTGCCGCGAACACCCCCGCCATCTCATGCTCTACTCCCGCAAAGTCCACCATGGAGCGCATGAGGTACATATAGCCGCCGCATTCGGCGTAGATGGGCATCCCTGCCTCCGACGCTGCACGTATCGCAGAGTGCAGTGCCGTATTTTGCGCTAGGTCTGCGGCAAACATCTCGGGGAAGCCGCCGCCGATGATGATGCCGTCCACATCCGGCAGTGCTGCATCATGCAGCGGGCTGAACTCCACCAACTCCGCGCCGCATGCACGGAGTTCGTCGAGACTCGCCGCATAGTAGAAGGAAAACGCCTCATCGCGCGCAACGGCAATGCGGCACGGATACTGTGACGGGCGTTCCGTCCCCGCTGCTGCCGAAAGGGGCGGTGCCGTCTTAGCCAGAGCCATAATGCGGTCGATGTCGAGCCCCGTCTCAACGCACGTCCCAAGGCTCTGAATCATCGCCTGCGCTTCGTGTTCCTCCACGGGGGTCAGGCCAAGATGACGTTCGGGAAGGACAAAAGAAGCATCGCGGCGCAACGCCCCATAGACAGGCATATCAATCCCCGCCATAGCCGTGCGAACCATCGCCTCATGTGTCCCGCTGCCGAGGCGGTTGAGCAATACACCTGCGAGGTTTACGCTTGGATCGTAACTGCGAAATCCTAGTGCTGTCGCTGCAGCGGAAGCCCCGACGGATTTGACATCCATGACGAGGAGCACGGGCGCATCCAGAACCTTTGCGATGGCGGCGGTCGAACTGATGCCGCGCCGACCGCCGTCGTACAGCCCCATCACACCCTCGATCACGGCAATGTCTGCACCGCGGCACTCGCGGGCAAAGATCTCCGCGAGCCGGGCCTCGGGCACAAGCCATGTATCCAGATTATGCCCCGTACGCCCACCTGCGATGCGGTGATAGCCGAGGTCGATGTAGTCGGGTCCGACCTTAAAGGACTGTACGGAAAGGCCACGCGCGCGCAGTGCCGCAAGCAGTCCTGCCGTCAGCGTTGTCTTTCCTGCCCCCGACTGCGTTGCCGCGATCACAATGCGCGGAATATTCCACTGCATGATGTGCTCCTCAGGGACGGGTGTTGTCGATCATATACATCAGCGCATTGACTGCCGCCGCCGCAATCGGGCTGCCGCCTTTCGACCCTTCGACCGTAATGTAGGGAACGATGTCGTTTGCGGCGAGCTCTGCCTTGGACTCTGCCGCGCCGACAAAGCCGACGGGAATACCGACGATACAGGCGGGGCGGATCCCCTCCTCACGGACCAGGCGCAGAACCTCAAAGAGCGCCGTCGGTGCGTTGCCGATGGCGACGATACTGCCGTCCATATCCTTGCCAAACGTACGCATGGCGACCATTGATCGCGTAATCCCCTCTGCCTTTGCACGTGCGGCAACATCGGGATCCGCCACCAGACAGTGCACCGTACCGCCGAACGAGGCAAGTTTCTTCTTGTTGATGCCCGTACGCACCATCTCGACATCCGTATAGATATCGACCCCGCGTTTCAGAGCGGCAATCGCCGCGTCGATCGCCTGCGGGTGTACGCGTGTAATGGGCGCATAGCCCACATCTCCCGATGCGTGAATGAGGCGCGAGTAGAGCTTCGTCTCACGCTCGTCGAGATGCAGCTCTGCCAGATGCGGTGCGATCAGCTCCATACTGCGATTTTCAATGGTCATCGGCTCTTTGATAAAATCCATGAAGGTCTCCTATTTTCTATCGTAAATATCAGCAACAAATGTCAGAACTTCCTCCGCCGTATGGGCCAGATGCGGATAGGAAAGCACGGGGCGGTCGATCACCACAACAGGCAGGCCGAGATCTTCCGCCGCCTGAAACTTCGCATCCGTCCCGCCGACAGTGCCGCTGTTCTTCGTCACAATCACGTCTGCTTCGTACTTCTCGTACATGGCACGGTTCAGCG
>JABZYJ010000090.1 GCA_015265235.1 Selenomonas sp.
AAGGCTATGTGGAGGATTTTCCGCCGAAGTGCGGGCGAAAAAGATGCGTCAAGATGGTAGTGCTGAATTTATCAGTGGTTCCGTAATTCCCCAAGAAGAAAGGAAGAGTGCCATGAGCATGAACGATCACGAGATTACCGACCTCGTCCGTCAGATGGCAAAGCCCCCCGCTCCCCCTACCTACACCGACGCCGATGTGGAGGAGTTGGTGCGGATGCACGCAGGCGGACGCCACAAGATGCGCAGCGAGGCGGAGATCCTCGCGCGCTACAATCTCGGCCGCAAGCAGTACAAACAGCTGAAAGGCAGCCACGAGAACAACCGTGAGCAGCAGCAGATGCTCTACGCAGAGCTGAAGGTGCTCGGCTGGATTCTCGGACGTAAGGAGCGCGAGGTCGTCATGGAGATCAATCAATGAAGCTGAGCCACACCAAAGAGGATTTTATCAGCGCGGCAAAAACGGCAAATCTCATCACTGTCTCCACGGAGCTGACGATGGATCTCGACACGCCCGTCTCCATCTACTATAAGCTGGTCGGCGAAAAAAAGGGCTACATCATGGAGTCCGTCGATACGACACAGCAGCAGTTCGGACGATACTCCTTCATCGGCGGCGAGCCATTCGTGCGCGTGCAGGTCTTTGCCGACAAGCTGCTCATCAACGAAAACGGCCTGATGAAGAGCATCTCGGGTGCACCGCATGATACAATGAAGGAATACGCGGCACGCTTTACCCCTGCGGAGGACAAAGAGCAGCTGCCGCTCGTCCACGGCGGACTGGCAGGCTACTTTTCCTACGAAACGGCTGCGACGTTTGACCGCGTACGCGGCGTTCATCTCGGTGGTGAGCATCTGCTCGGGCAGTTCATGATGTGCCGCTATCTCGTCGTCTACGATGCTCTGCGCAACAGTGCACGTCTGCACTACCTCGCCGACATCAAGGAGGGGGATGATGCAGGCGAGCTCTACGACGTGATTGCCGACCGTCTCGCCGCCATGCGCAGTCGCCTTGCCGCCCCCTGTGCCCTGCCCGCAGCACCGTCGAGCAAACGGTCAGCGCCCATTGACTTTATGGCGCAGTACGGAACGGCGCCGACGGAATTTCTGGAGACAGTCAAAACGGTCAAGGAGCATATCTATGCCGGCGACATTTTTCAGGCCGTTCCCTCCTTCCGCTTCCGCGCCAAGATCACGCGCCCGCCGTTCCTCTTCTATCGACGGCTGCGGCAGGTCAACCCCTCCCCCTATATGTTCTACTACAACTTCGGCGCAGTTAAACTCGTCGGAGCATCCCCTGAGATGCTGATCAAGGTGGCGGGCAGCACGGTCTATACCTACCCCATCGCGGGAACGCGAAAGCGCGGTGCGAACGACGAGGAGGATGTGCGTCTCGCAGCTGATCTGCGTGCAGATGAAAAGGAATGTGCCGAGCACGCCATGCTCGTCGACCTCGCACGAAACGACCTCGGCCGCATCAGCGTCCCGGGCACAGTGCGCGTGCCGAAGCTGATGGCGGTCGAACGGTTCTCCCACGTCTCCCACATGGTGAGCAGTGTCGTCGGTGAAATCGCCCCGCATTACGCACCCATGGACGTCCTGCGTGCCACATTCCCTGCCGGCACGGTCAGCGGTGCGCCGAAACTGCGCGCCATGGAGATCATCCACGAGCTCGAGCCGCAGGAACGCGGCTTTTACGCGGGAACCGTCGGCTACATGGACTTTCGCGGCAACATGGATATGTGCATCACCCTGCGCACCATGTGCATCGAGCATGACGATACGGCAATCATCCAGGCGGGGGCGGGCATCGTCAAGGATTCCGTGCCCGAGAAGGAATACCTCGAGATCCTGCAGAAGGCGAAGGCTCTCTTTGAGGTGGTAGAGGAGGTCGAGAACAATGCTGCTTTTGCTTGATAACTACGACTCCTTTACCTATAACATCTATCAGCTGTTCAGCGACATCGGCGCGCAGGTCGAGGTCGTCCGCAGCGACAAAATTTCCATCGATGGGATTCGCGCGAACGGCTACCGCGGCATCATCATCTCGCCTGGTCCCGGCATTCCGCAGGACGCGGGCATCTCCGAGGAGGTCATTCGTCAGCTCGGCGGCGAGATCCCGATTCTCGGCATCTGCCTCGGGCATCAGGCCATCGGCGAGGTCTTCGGCGGACGCGTCGTCCGCGCGGGAGAAATCGTCCACGGCAAGGCATCCCCCATCCGTCACTCCGGCACGGGGCTTTACCGCGATATTCCGAATCCCACAGAGGTCGCCCGTTACCACTCCCTCATCATCGCGCGCGAGAACCTGCCCGATGTGCTGAACGTGACGAGTCAGCTCGACGACGGAACGATCATGGGGGTGCGCCACAAGACGCTCCCCATCGAGGGCATCCAGTTTCATCCCGAATCCATATTGACGCCCGAGGGGCGCAGGATGATGCAGAACTATCTGACGGACATCGGTGCAATATGAGCGAAAAACGATATGACGACATCCTCCTCATCAGCGACCTTGACGGAACACTGATTCCACGTCACGAGGCAATCGCCGACGAGAATCTTGCGGCACTCAATGCATTTACGGCGGCGGGCGGAGCCTTTGCCGCCGCAACGGGACGCACGCCCGAGGCAGCACTCCCCTATCTGGACGGCATTACCGTCAACGCCCCGAGCATCTTTTTCAACGGGGCAATGCTGAAGGATTTGACGGAAGACCGCGTGCTCGAGGTGCGCACACTGGACGGTGACCTCTGGCGCACATTCGCCGCGCGCGTCCTCTACCAGTTTCCGCGTGCCTGCGTCGAAGTCTACACGGAGGGGCGCTGCCACATCATCAGCCCCGAGGAAAACGACGATCCGCGCCTCACGGATGAGTTCTACAACGTCAACCATACGGAACTCCGCGCCGTGGAAGGCGAGACATGGCTGAAGTTCTTCATCTGTGACGCGCCCATCAATCTCAAATTCGTCGAGCGGCTCGCCGCAGAGCTCGGCATTGACAAATGCTCCACATCGTTCTACTCGGAGGCGAACTACCTCGAATTTGTCCCGCCCGGTACGAGTAAGGGCGCGATGGCAGAGGTGCTGCGGACGATGCCGCAGTATGCGGGACGCCGCATTATCGCCTGTGGCGACTACGAGAACGACGTCGAACTGCTGCGCATGGCAGATATCGGCATCGCCCCCGAGGACGCAGCCGACGCGGCAAAGGAGGCAGCAGACCGCATCGCACCGCCCTGCCGCACTCCGCTCATCCCGTGGATTCTGAGCGAAGTACTATAGAAATTTACAGTAAGATACAAGAATGGGACAGATGCAGAAAGAACTCCTGCACCTGTCCCATTCTTTTGCTCTTATGCACTTCGCAGCGTCTTCTCCGTCCAGAAGTACGCGATCACGACGGGAATGCCGGCACCGATCCATGCGAGGGGATTGGCGAGACACGCGCCGAGAAATCCGAGATGGGCGCAGAGGAAGATCGCCGCACCGGCACGCATGACGAGCTCCATCGCCCCCGCGATCGTCGGAACAACGCTCTGCCCGAGCCCCTGCAGGACGTTGCGGTAGACAAGCAGGACGGCGAGAATAATGTACGTCGAACCGTTGACGGTGAGGAAGGTCTGCCCATAGACGATAACCTCCTCTGCCCCCTGTGCATCCGCGCCGACAAAGAGTGCGAGCAGATGCGTCCCAAAGGCGATAAGCAGAATACCGATGGCGATGGCAAAGGCGGCAGACATCTTGAGACAGGCATGCACACCCGCGCGAATGCGCGCATACTGCTGTGCGCCGTAGTTCTGTGCCGTATACGCCGCCATGGCATAGCCGAAGGAGAGCATGGGCATGACGGCGACGGCGTCGATCTTCTGCGTTGCCGCGTATGCCGCCACGGGCAGTGCGCCGAGGTTGTTAAGGGCAACTTGGAGGATGATCGCACCGAGGGCAATCACGGAGGACTGCAGCCCCATTGGAAGCCCCAGCCGCAGATGCGCAGCGAGGAGCGAGGCATCTGGTTTAAAGTCCTGCCATACGGGACAGAGTGCGGGGATGCGCCGCCGTATATAAAGGAAAAAGACGAGCATGCCGATTGCCTGTGCGGCGACCGTCGCCCCTGCTGCGCCGGGGATGCCTAAATCCAGAACCAGTATGGCAATCGGCTCAAGAACGACATTGATGGCAAGAGTAATGCCCAGAATGACTGTCGGTGTCGTACTGTCCCCGAGGGCACGAATAAGACAGTTCTGCAAATAGAGCAGAAGAAATACCATCAGCCCTGCAAAAATGATGGAGAGAAAATCCACCGCCCCATCTAGAATCTCAGGCGGAGTTTCCATAAGGATGAGCAGCGGCCGCGTCAGCGGAAAGACGAATGCGGTCAGGAGAAGTGCTGTCAACATGCCGAGCAGGACACACGTCGCTGCACTGCGGCGCACGCCCGCCGCATCGTCCGCGCCGAACCGCTGTCCCGTATAGATCGTGATCCCCGTGCAGAACCCCATAATGAAGCCGAGCGCGAGGAACATGAGACTGCCCGTACAGCCAACGGCGGCAAGTGCATTCACCCCAAGGAACCGCCCGACGATGAGCGTATCGACAAAGGAATAGAGCTGCTGCATCATATTTCCTGCAATCAGCGGCAGCGCAAAGAAAAAGATCAGCCGTGCGGGGTCACCCGCTGTCATATTCTTCGTCATTCGAGATACCTCGTCACAATGGTACGCAGTTTCTCTTGAAAGTACACGGTATTCGTATAAAGCACTCCTGCGTTTGGCGCAAACTTGATGAGATAGAGCTGCGGATCGCCGCTCACCCAGAAGTCCGTGGGATACGGTGTCACCGTGATGCCCTGCTTTTCAAAGTTGAGCACGGCACGCGGCAGATGGAACGCCGAGGTCACGAGAATCGGATGCACAAAGCCCTCACGCCGCAGGATTTCCGCTGTATAGCGCGCGTTCTGCCCCGTTGTGAGGCTGCGTGTCTCCACATAGATCATATCGTCCGGCACGCCGAGTGAGCGCAAAACGCGCCGCGCGATCTCCGCCTCAGACCCCGTATCACTGAACACCTGCCCACCCGAGAGCAGGATCGGCAGATGTGTGCGCAGGTGAAGGCGGTACACCGCGAGAAGGCGCGAGGATGGGCTCTGTGCGAGCATCCCCGTGCCGTCCACATCCTGCACATCCGCGATTGCCCCGCCGCCAAGCATGATGATGACATCGCCCTGCGGCGCCTCGGGCACGGGATACGTCCGCTCAAGCTCCCCCATCAGGCGATCCGATACGGCTCCGATGGAGAGGAGATAGAGCATAGTAGCAAGCGCACAGAGCAGCACAGCCGCACGAGATTGATGCCGTCTCTTCCATAGATAGACGGCAAGCCCAAGCATAGCAAGAACAAAAATCCCCGGCGGCAGAATCCATGCTGCCCCAAATTTTAAAATGTAAATCATCATCTCATACGCCCTATCACGATTCATTTCGATATGTTAGAAAAATCAACAACCGCAGCAACGGCAAGGTGTCTCAGAAATATATAGCGCAACTATAGTGAACCCTATTATAGGATATTTTAGGGGATTTTTGTAGCACGAGAGGCAAATAAATCCGCCGAAGAACTGGATCAATACGTTGCCACGCAAGATTCTAGGCTATGAAACTCCTCAGGAGCACTTCGATGCCTCCTTAGAAATTCTTCTCATATAAGTTTTGATTCTGTTACGCTCTACTGTGCTATTTGATATTACACTTTAGGATTTTTCTTGCAGTTTTTTCACCAATAGATATAATTGTATTATACAAATATCTAAAAGGATGGTTAGCATGGAAAAAGAGGATTTCACGGGCGCGATCAATATGCAACTCTCGTCGAGCATTCCGATCTACGAACAGCTTGCGAACTTCATTCGCCTCAAGGTGCGTACAAACATTTTCAAACCGGGGGACAAGATGATCCCAGAAAACGATCTCTGTGAGCTGCTCGGGATCAGTCGGACAACCGTACGGCAGGCGATGGAGCTGCTCGTTGACGAGGGGCTGATTATCCGTTATCGCCGCAAGGGCTCGTTCATCGCCGAGGCAAAGATGAAACGCCCTCTGAACAACCTCTATAATTTCAGCGCGAATATGCGCGAACTTCATGCCATCCCCTCATCCGTGATTCTGAATCAGGAAATCATCGCCGCCCATGCTGATCTGGCAGAAATTTTGCAGCTGCCCACCACACATCCAGAGGTATTCCAACTGGATCGGCTGCGCTGTGCGGACGAGAGACCCGTATTGATTGAACGGACATCGATCCCCTACTATCTTTGCCCCGGAATCGAGCAGTACGACTTCACGATGACCTCCCTCTATCAGGTGCTCAGTCAAAACTATGCGCTGAACCTCTATCACGCAACGGAGACGATTGCTGCCGTTCTCCTGCGCGAGGACGAGGCGAAGCTGCTGCGCTGCCGCGCACGGGATGCAGGCTACAAGATCACACGCATCTCTCACCTCGACACGGGCTTCGTCTACGAATACACACATTCCATCACACGTGCAGATATGTGCGAGTTCCAGATGGAGCTCTACCGCACCGTGCCTGGCAAGGCAAACATTTCCGACAATATTCAACGCAACATCACATTATGACACCATTCAAAAGTGCGACTCACCACATGGCGAGCCGCATTTTTTGCATTTAGCCGATGCCCATACACGGAATGCCCCGGCGTCAGCGAGCCATCCTGTCGGAACGATTTCAGATCGTCCATGGTCAGCCCATAACCAAAGAGATGGAGCAGCGCGTAGAGCATTATACTTATTTTTTCAGAACGTCCGGCGTGGAGCGATATCCGACGCCCATACGATCGATGCCCATGTCGATGAGCTTGAAGAAGTGCTCCTGCGTGCGGATGCAACCCGAGCCCTTGACCTTGATCTTCCCCTCGCCCGCGTCCATCATGATCTGAACGACCTCGGGCGTGGCACCGACACACTCACCGCCCGTGTAAAAGCCCGTGGAGGACTTGATGTAGTCCGCGCCCGCCGCGATGGCACACTTCGTACCGTCGATGATCTGCTGTTTCGTGAGCGAATCCGTCTCGATGATGACCTTAACTTCGGTGCCGTACTTGTGGCAGACATCGACGACCGCCTTGATGTCCGCCGTCACATAGTCGAGGTTGCCGCTGCGGAGCTGACCATAGTTCGCAACAATGTCGAGATCCATAATCTTGTACTTGCTGCAGTACTCCTCCGCCTGCTTCGCCTTGGACTCCGTCGTGGAGAGCCCGAAGGGGAAGTCACAGACGACGCAGATGCCGGTGTCCGTCCCCTTGACCATCTTCGAAACGAGTTCGAGCGATGCGGGATTGATGCAGATCGTTGCACAGCCGAAGTCGATTCCCTCCTGCGTGTACTTCTTGATCTCCTCCTGCGTAAACTCCGGCTTCAGGACAGACTGGTCAATGTAGCGTGCCAGTTCCTTCGCGGTCATCTCTGCAGCTTTCTTCGTCGGTTTCATAATACATCGTCTCCTTTTGTTTTATATGTATCATACATTTGATGTGTTTAATATAAAGCAAAGTCGAGTCTATGTCAATAGGTTTTTGAAAAAAATCATTGAAAAATAAAAGCGGACACATAAAAAGGAGATCATACCGAGTTAATCTGGTAAAATATCTTTGCCAAAACACCACCAAGAGGCTCTGTATGTCCCATAGTACTTCTCCTTCTCTGCTCCCCTAGCTGTCGCCGCTCCTCCCAATAGGAGCAGTTCGATCAGTCACGGATGCAGGAGACGGAGCATCGGCAGAAATGGCTCGGTGAGGGTGTGATAAGATTTACTAAATTTATAAATCCTAAAAAGGAAAATACACCTCCACCGCGAATATTTAGAAT
>JABZYJ010000091.1 GCA_015265235.1 Selenomonas sp.
GCCCTACCCTCTTACTGGAGTTTGCCGATGACTTCATCCGTGACGTCCACGCCGCCCGAGAGGACGCTCGGATACTTCTTCGAGCTATCTAGGACGACGTCCAGCTTCTTCTCCTTGACAATATCCTGCATCGCGGCGTTCAGCTTCTGTTCGAGCTGGATGCTGTACATCTGCTGCAGCCCCGCCATCTTGCGCTGGGTATCCATCTGGAGCTGCTGCGACTCCTCCGCCGTCATGTTCGGATTCGCGGTGAACTTGCTCTGCGCGTCCTGCTGCGCCTCCATGAGCTTCGCGTTCGCCTCGTCGACCACACTCTTCAGCTGCGGGGCTTCCTCCTGAACGCGCGCGCGGTCAACGGTGCCGACGTGCACCTGACCGCAGCCCGCCAGTACCGTACTGCCCACGAGGAGGAGCGCTGCCGCTGCTTTATTGAAATACTTCATCGATCCATATCCTTTCATTCCCGCGTTGTCTGTTCCGCCGTAATGCTCTGCATCTCACGCACCATATCTGCCGTCACATCCCGCGCCGCATCCACCGTAATGGGCGGCATATAGCGACGCTGAACGAAGGGGCGTGCGGGAGCAAGATGCGCCGCATCGTCCGCCTGCGGGGCGGTGAGGATGAGGGAAAAATGCTGCATCAGAGCGATCTTTGCCGCACGGCTGCGCACATCCCGCCAGATGGCTTCCTCGAGTGCATCTGCATCGCGGCGCACCTGCGCCAATCGTGCCGCGCGCCTCGCGGCGGCGGCATGTGCATCCTGCGCCTTTGCGGCGCGTTCCATCGCAGCGGCGTTGCGTTCCTCCGCCTCCGCCTTCTGGCGATCCGCCTCCGCCTTCTGGGCGTCGATGGTTGCTTTCGCCTTTGCCGTCCACGTCGCCTGCTGCGGCTCGATGCGCGCGGCAACGCGGGCGCGGATCTCCTCCTGCCATGTACGGTAGAGCTCCGCCTGACGTGCGCCGCGCTCCTGCCGCAGCGCCTCACGCTGCGCCTCAAGCCCTGCACGCTCCTGCGCCAGTTCATCCTCGGAGACGCGCGGTCCGTGCATCGCGCGCTGATTGTCGATCTTCAGGTTGATGTTTGTGATCGCATTTTGATACTCGTCGTCGATCTGCTTCTTCCGCCGCTCGTAGTCGTCCTCCGTCTGCTTGCGGTAGACCTCAGTCAGGCGTTTGCGCTCACGATCGAGCTCGACGCGTGCGCCGATCACGGTCTGCGCATTCTTCTGCCAGACGGAGTCCTGAAACGGCGCATCGTCCGCCGCCGGAGGCGTCAGAGAAAACACCTCCGGGACATCCCTCACCGCAAGAGCAAGGGTCGCCTCCTCGGCGCGCAGTTCCATCAGCCGCGCATAGGAGGGATGCGCAGTGAGCACCTCGGAGATGCGCATAACGGCAATATCCTCCGCCGCACGGGGCTGCTCCCGCGCGGGCAGGAAATAGCACACGGCGGCAATCATGAGGAGCACAATACCCCCTGCCAGAATCTCTCTGCGCCGCGTCTTCCAGAGTTCCATGCATCTCCCTCCGTGACGAAATTGCCGCATGAAACAGCGACTTCATACAAAGGAATCACTGATAAAATCTGTCACAGCATCCCGACGCTTCTTTTACGCCAGTCCGAGGGACTTCCTTTTATCAGTGATTCCTAAAATGTACCGGACATCATTCTGCCCGGTACATATAGCTGGTCGCAACGATTTACTTGCTGCTGCCCAGTTCCTTGATGACGTCCTGGGTCACGTCCTGTCCGCCGTAGACGACAGCACCCTTCTCAATGACGACGGAAAGCCCCTTCTTCTCGGCGACCTTCTTGACGGCATCCTGAATGCTGTTCTCGATCGGCTCCATCAGCTCCTCATTCTTCTGCTGGAGGCGCTGCATCGTCTGCTGATAGTAATCCGACTTCTCCTGATCGTTCATCGATGCGGACTTCGTCTCAAAATCCGCCTGTGCCTCCTGCGACGCCTTCTGCATCTCGGCGTTCGCTGCTGCGAGCTGCGGATGCTGGCTGCCGACCTGGCGATAGTCCACAACACCGACGGAGGACGTCGCCGCCGAGGCGATGCCCGAGCCGCTCTGCGTCAGTGCAAGCGCGACAACCGAGCCGACAAAGACAACCGCGATGAGGATGCTGATGATCTTAACCTGCTTCTGTTCGAGTTTAATCATGAATGAATTCTCCTTTTCTCCTAAAAATGTTCCATCTTTCGATCGAACGCCCCCATTATAGCAAAGAGCATACAATAGTTCAATGAAGATTTGCTGATAAAATTGTACTTCCTATTACTTTACAACGCGATAGCCAACCAGCGCGGGGTCGAGACGCACGTTCGAGAGAGCGGGATCCATCGCCACGAGTGTGATGCCGGTATCGAGATTGACATCGACCAAGACATCGTTCTGGAAGCGCAGACGTGCGACATAGCCGTCACGAATCGGCCATCCGTAGGTCACCGTCTCCTGTCCCGGCATAACATCCCAGCCGATCTGCTCACCGACGCCGCCGAGGACGGCCTGCGCATCCGCGAGGTTCATGCCATAGATGAGCTCTCTGCACGCCTCCTTCGTCACAGGGCTGCTGATCGAGCCCTCGGCGATAGCATCCGAGGCACGCAGCTCCTTACGCGTCAGGCGGAGGCCGCTGATCGGATCGTTCAGGCAGTTGTTCCCCGTAAAGGTGCAGTCCACCACCTTGTATGGGCCGTTCTGCCAACGGTAGGTGTAGGTATAGATGCCGTTGACGATGCTCTGATGGATGAGCTTGCCCTCCTTGCCGTAAAGTGCGGCGACATCGGCGATGCTGGAGCCCGGCGCGATCGAATTAAAATTATCGGCCGTAATGACCTCCTGATGGTCGCGCTCCCCCTGCAGTGCGCCGTTGATCGGTGCACGGTTTGCCGTCTGCTGGCTGCCGCAGCCCGCGGCGAGAACCGCCGACGCGGCGATGGCCGCCGCTGCGAGCCCGATTTTCTTCCTATTCAGCATAATGCTCCCCCTCTTTCTCCACCAAGCCGCCCCCCGGCGGCAGAACCACTATGCCCTATCATACACCAATCGACGCCAACATTCAAGGAAGCATCGATAAAGGTTCTTGGGAATCACTGATAAATTCGGCACTTGCCACGAACGCCACTATCGCACCGCGGCTTCCGTCTCAGTGCTGGACGGGAAAGAGAGGATTACGGTACGCGCCGATAGACGCGCAGTTTCTCACGTCCCTCCGTTGGCATCGTGCCGAGCAGCTCCCACCGTCCGCCCACCAGCGTCTCATCGAACGTAGCGAAGGCATGACGCTCCACGACGAGGTACACCGTCCGGTCCTGCGGCAGCTCGTCGAGGGGGAGGAACGGCATGACATTCTTGCTGTTCCAGCTCATCGCCTTCGGCGCACGCGCAGCGATCTCCTCGCGCGTCGCGAGTGCATACATCGGATGCCCCGTGTAGTAGGGAACCGTCGCCGTATAGTCGCCGCAGGAGACGAGGAGATCGTCCTCCTGCATCGTCTGCATGAGGAGTTCCGCCGCCGCTTTCCCGCTGAAATGCCCATCGCGCGGCGCATAGTGCACAGCGCCGAACACGACGGCGAGATAGAGCGCGCCGCCGAGGAGTGCTCCCGCACGCAGTACGCGTGTATTCCGGCGAAGGAGATGTGCCGTCAGGATCGCCGTTGGCAGGAAGGCGGGAAAGCTGTAGGTCGGGTACTTCGTCGCCATGAGCTGAAAAAACACGGGCACGACGATCGCCCAGACGAGGAGAAACTGCGTCCCCGCATCGAGGACGGGACGCGTGCGCCACGCCCGCAGAAGCGCGAGCGGCAGGGCAAAACTCCACGGGAACATCCCGAGGAAGTAGATACCGAGATAGAAGTACCACACATTCCACTGCGCGTGCTCTGAGACCGTTGCACGCAGGACATTGTGAATCCCGAGGAAGGTGTTCACAAAGTCTGCCCCATGCGCCAGATACATATAGACGTACCACGGCGCACAGACCACCGCGAGCACGAGCAGCCCCGTCGGCAGGGAAATGCGTCCAAGCGCGCGCAGATCGCGCCGCACGACGAGGTAGACGAGGATCACGAGCCCCGGCAGGAGAAAGCCGACAGGCCCCTTTGTCAGCACGCCAAGCCCTGCACACGCGTAGGCGAGATAGAAATAGCCGCGCCGCCCTTCCCGATAGCCGAGGCAGAACGCGCCGAGCGTCCCGCCGAAGAACACGAAGAGCGTCAGATCGGTCAGGATGAGTTTGGCGAGGAATCCATAGAGCACGCACGAGCCGAGAATGACCACCGACCAGAACGCCGTCCGCGCATCATAGAGCCGCCGCGCGAGCGCGTAGGTGAGGAGCAGTCCCGCCGATGCAAAGAGCGCAGGGAAAAACCGTGCGGCAAAGTCCGTCACACCGAAGACGGAGAACGCAGCGATCAGTTCCCAGTAGAAGAAGATGGGTTTATCGTACCAGTAGTTTCCGTAGATCTGCGGCGAGAGATAATTCCCCGCCGCGAGCATCTCCTTTGCCGTCTGCGCATAGTTCACCTCGACGGGTGCCGTCACGGGGAGTGCTGCATTTCCCCAGAAAAAAAGGGCGGTGAAAAAGAGCAGCACCGCCCCCAGCCGCATCCGATCATCCATCGTGCGCCTCCTTTTCCGCCGCCTGTGGCCTGTTGTCACACGCAATCAGGTAGAGCGGGCGATCCTTGACCTCCTGCAAAATCCGCGCGATATACTCCCCACACACGCCGAGCATCATCATCTGCATCCCGCCGAAGAACAGGCTGCATACGACGATGGTCGACCAGCCCGGCACGGTCTCTCCACGCAGTGTCTCAAAGAGGACATGGAGGAAGAGCACCACGGCCAGCAGCGCGGACATCAGCCCCACATAGAGCCCCGCGCGCAGCGGCTGCACCGAGTAGGCAAGGATGCCGTCGAGGGCGAACGAAATCATACGCCGCAGCGAGAACTTCGAGCTGCCCGCATAGCGCGCCTGCGCGACGAAGTCCACCGTCGTCCGTCGAAACCCGAGCGAGCAGACGATGCCGCGGATGAAGCGCGCGTGCTCGCGGTAGCGGCGCAGCGCGAGCACCGCCTTGCGATCCATCAGGCGGAAATCCGATCCGCCCTCCTGAATCTCCACATCCGTCAGCAGGTTCAGGAGACGGTAGTAGTAGGTAGAGGTCATGCGCTTAAAGGCGGAGACGCCCTCCGTCGTCAGGCGCACGGTCTGCACGATGTCAAAGCCCTCCTCCCACTTTGCGAGGAGCTGTGGCAGGAGCTCGGGCGGATGCTGCATATCTCCGTCCATCGTGATGACCGCATCGCCGTCCGCATGATCGATGCCGCAGGTCAGCGCAAGCTGATGCCCGTAGTTGCGCGCGAGAAAAATCGAGCCGATGCGGGCATCCCGCTCGCTAAGCGTGCGCAGGATCTCACGGCTGCGGTCGGAGGAACCGTCGTCGATGAAGAGCAGCTCATAGTCATAGGGCAGACGCCCCATCACCTCCTCCACCGCCGCCGCAAAGTGCGCGATGTTCTCCTCCTCGTTGTAGACCGGAACGACGATTGAAATGCGTTTCACGATGTCTCCCACGTCCCCCTGCTGATAATTTCTAAAAATTCCCGATCAGACGCAGCCACCGATCGTCCCGATCGATGAGCCCCGCGATGCTGAGAAAGTCGTGCAGCTTGTAGCGCAGCTCCCACTCGCCCGTGCCCTCATCGGTCCAATGCTCATAGCGGAGCAGCCAGCGCGGGTGGAATGCATAGCTGCCCGCCGCCGAGAACCGGCCGTCCGTCACATCCCAGCGCAGTTCCCCCGTAAGGCGCGGCAGCAGCGTGCGGGCATAACCGACGCGCCACGAAAAGCGCACATCCTCGGGAGCGGCATCCATCTCCGCATAGAGCTCATCGCGCGGACTGAGCATCCGCCCCGCATGCAGCCGCGCGCGGAGGTCGCGGCGATCCTCATGGGTGTCCTTGGCACTACTGCGCCCGACATCGAGCCAGCCCGTGAGGCGCAGGCGGTAGCGCGTCGTATCGCTGCGGCTCATGACCGCCATCCGCTCGCCCGGCGTGATCGTCACGTGCGACGTGAGATGCAGACTGCGCAGGGCAGGCATGGCGTCAAGCTGCGTTCCGAGGCGTTCCTCAAGTGCCGCACGGTGACGCGCGACAAATGGGACGGGAACACCGACGAGGCGGTTCACCTCCGCCTCCATCGCCGTACGCTGGGAAAGCAGTGCGGCATTGGGAACGGTATCCGAGCGCATCGAGAGATCGACCGTCCGCACAACCGGCAGGCGTGGATAGACCGTCAGCCGCACCGTCGCCGTCGGCGCCACATCGGCGTCGTAGTCCGCGCGGAACTCGGGCAGATGCTCCTCCATATAGGCGGCAAGCTGACGTTTCAGCGCCCCCGATGCCCAGTCCGTCGCCGCGACGGGCAGACCGACGAGTGCATCGGAAAACACCTGCTCCGCCCCTGCGAGATCCGTGCGCACAAGTGCCTCAATCGTGGGCGGCATCCCCTCCACCTCGGACACAACGGCAACGCTCTGAATCGTATCCGCCCACGGGGCAAGGTGTATCTCCACCGTCGTCCGCACCGCCGGCGTCACCGTCACACCCGTCACTGCGTAGCCGACGAGCCGACGGTCAACCACCGCCCCGCTGATCTCCGCTTCCTCCCCGGCCGCGATATCCGCCGTGCGCCGTCCCTCCATGCGCTCTGCCGCAATCGCGGCGACCGTGCGCTCCATGCGCGCGCGCACGATGGGCGGGATCGGCTGATCTCCTATGACAATAGCCGCAGTTTCCTCCACACGGGAGGTCTCTGCGGCATAAACAGGAGAAACGATTGCGCATGCGGCAAGAATGCCAAGCAGCACGAGCGACAGACGCACAGCGCGCAGCAGGGGGATGCCCTGCCGCATCAGAATGTGCCGCCGACGCGGAAGTGGACGCGCCCGCCCTGCGACCCGCGGCCGTAGTCCAGACGCAGCGGACCGATCGGCGTATTGAGACCGAGCCCGACACCGACGCTGCCGTGCAGATTCTCCGGAGCAAAGCCGCTGTCCCAAGCCCCGCCGTAGTCCGTGAAGAGCGCGCCCGTCACCTTGGAGACGATCGGGAAGCGGTACTCAAGCGAGAGCAGCGCCATGCGGTTGCCGCGGAACTGATCCTCGCGGTAGCCGCGGATCGTATCCTGTCCGCCGAGACGGAACTGATTGTACTCGGAGATCGACCCGTTGCCGACCCCGTACTGCCCGCGCGCCACGAGCACCTGTGCGTGTCCGACCTTGAAGTACTGGGCATCGCTGATCGTGTATTTCTGGAAATTGAAGTCCCCGCCGAAACCTGCGAACTCCGCCGAGAGCGACGCGCGCGCGCCCGTCGTCGGTTCGTACACATTGTCGCGCGTATCCGTCACGTGCTCGAGCGTAATGCTGCGCGTCGTGCCGAAATTCTTGCCGATCCACGGCGCGTTGAGGCTGCGGTCGCCCGCCAGCCCGTTCTCCGTATGACGGACATACCTATCCTTGCGGTTCTTCAGCGTGATGAAATTCGTCGAGTACTCGCTCATCGGACGGCTCAGTGTGAGCTCGCCGCCCGAGTACTTGCGCATGAACGACTCCACATGGTCGCCGTTGGCATTGTAGTCGTCGTATTCGTAGGTGCGGTTGTAGAGACGCACCGTCCCTGCCGTTTCCTTTTTATCGAGCCATGGACGACGATACATAAACGTATAGCCGCGCGCATCTGTATCGTCACCGCTCATCTCGTAGGTGAGACTGATGGTATCGCCCATCCCGCGGAAATTCGTGTCGCTGATGCTCACCA
>JABZYJ010000092.1 GCA_015265235.1 Selenomonas sp.
ATCATGACGACGTCAATCGGCGGTTTGCCCGGCATGCAGCCGAAGCCAAAGATGAGTACGGCAAGGGAGACACCGCTCGACATGCCGAGAAAGATGCCGCCGACGCGTGCACCGACGAGAAGCATCCCCAATACAACAAAGAGTTCAAGCCAAAACATACATTACAGCCTCATGTCTCAATTTCTCAAAAGTGAACCCCCCACGCCTGTATCGTGGGGGGCATTATCTTATTTCAGCGCGTACCCGTTGCCATACATCTTGTCCTGTTCTTTACGCACCTGATAGAGCTGCGTGGACGTATCGAGGTCGACCATGTCGAGTGTGAGGAGCGTGCCCTTCTTGACATCGCATTTCATGCGTGCGTTTTTGTTGACGAGGGGGTAGACGACGTAGCCGTTTCGGTACGTCTCTTCGGCCGTCGCAATCGAGGCGTAGGTCGTGTAGCCGCCGATGCCGTCAAGGCTTTCCCCCGCCTTCAGGTCGCGCTTGGCGACGGTGATGCACTCGCTGACTGGGCCGTCGAGCGGGATGATGGTCGGCTCACCGTCGATGACGATTTTCGCCACGCTGAGCGGCGTCTCGAGGTTGCACAGATGATAGGGGCGGTAGAGGGTCCAGAGGGGGCCATGTCCCATCTGGAGATAGTCCATCACGTAGGCAGCATCCTCATTCGGACATGCGACGGTGACAAAGACGCCGGGCGCAATGCCGTTGACATACTCCACGACGCCGTGCCGATTCAGGATACCGCCATCCTTCTTGAGCTTAAAGAGCTCGTTGAGATCGGCGCAGCAATGCTGCGGCGAGCCCGCGGGACCGTGAGCACCGATCACGTCGGGGACAAAGCCTGTGGCGTTCGACATCGCCGTCATCTCGACCATGGTCTTCGTGCCGTCCTTGAACGAGGTGAGCATGCGCGGGTTCATCTTGCGGCGGACTGCTTCCTCGTACACGGTATCGGGGTTGCAGTCATAGTCGATCTTGTTGTTCTTGCCCTTGCCAATGACCTTGACATCCAGCCCCATTGCACGCGCAAAGGAGTAGAGCTCCATGACCGCACCCGGCTCGTCGCCCGCCGAGCCGGTATAGATGACGCCGTTCTTGTCGGCGAGCTTCTTGAGGTAGCTGCCGATGACCACATCGGTCTCGACATCCATCATGACGACGTGCTTCTTGTTGTTCAGTGCGTCGATCGCGATCCGCACGCCGACTTCGGGCACGCCTGTCACATCAATGGCAACCTCGACGAGGTTCGCGTGCGAGATAAATGTGTCGTTCTCCGTCGCAACGTACTTGCCCTGCTCCATGTAGCGATTTGCCTCATCGAGGGTCTTTGCGACGGCGATATCCTCGTCACGGACACCCGCGGTATGAAAGGCCTTGATTACCTTATCCAGTGTATGATCGGCAACAATGGCAGGCATAATGCCCTTCATGAGCACCATCTGCGAAACCAGTCCGCGCCCCATCTGCCCCACACCCACGATGCCTGTGCGGATGATCTTGCCCTCTGCCTCGCGTTTCGCGAGTTTCTTATCTATATTCAGCATGCGAAACTCCTTTTGCTCCACCACTGATGGAGTTCTATTATCTTCATGCTCTGTAGTATAGCACTGTATCTGTATTTTAACAATCCGTCGATGTAAAACAAAAGAAGCATGCTCCACTGATAGGAACATGCTTCTTCGCTATTTCACGATATGATCGAGGGCAGCCGCCTTACATCATGCCGCCCATACCGCCCATGCCGGGTGCACCCGCAGGTGCCGGAGCCTCAGGCTCGGGCTTGTCCGTGACGAGCGTCTCGGTGGTGAGCACCATGGCAGCGATAGATGCCGCATTCTGCAGGGCAGAGCGCGTGACCTTCGCCGGGTCGACAATGCCCGCACCGATCATGTCGACGTAGGTGTTCTCGAGTGCATTGAAGCCAACGCCGTCGCCCGCCTTCTTCACGCTGTCGACGACAACCGAGCCCTCAAGGCCTGCATTCTCAGCGATCTGGCGCACCGGAGCCTCGACCGCACGGCGCACGATCTCGACGCCGACCTTGACATCGCCCTCGACGTTCAGCTTGTCGAGTGCCGGGAGGATGTCGATGAACGTCGTGCCGCCGCCGGCAACGATGCCCTCTTCGACTGCCGCACGCGTTGCATTGAGTGCATCCTCAACGCGGTACTTCTTGTCCTTCATCTCGACTTCCGTCGCTGCACCGATCTCGACCACAGCAACGCCGCCGGCGAGCTTTGCCAGACGCTCCTGCAGCTTCTCACGGTCAAAGTCGGACGTGGTCTCTGCAATCTGCTTCTTGAGCTGTGCCACGCGTGCGGAGATCTGTGCCTTGTCGCCTGCGCCGTCGACAATCGTCGTCTCCTCCTTGGAGGAACGCACCTGACGTGCACGGCCGAGATCCTCGATCGTGACGCTGTCGAGCTTGCGGCCGACCTCTTCGCTGATGACCGTGCCGCCCGTGAGGATAGCGATATCCTCGAGCATTGCCTTGCGGCGGTCGCCAAAGCCCGGTGCCTTGACCGCGAGTGCCTTGAACGTGCCGCGCAGCTTGTTGACCACGATGGTCGCAAGAGCCTCACCATCGAGGTCCTCTGCGATGATGACGATCTGCTTGCCCTGCTTCACGACTTGCTCCAGAACGGGCAGGATATCCGCGACCGAGGAGATCTTGCGGTCGGTGATGAGCACATAGGGATCATCCATGACGGCTTCCATCTTGTCCGTATCCGTCACCATGTACGGCGAGATGTAGCCGCGATCGAACTGCATGCCCTCGACGACGGAGAGGTTCGTGTCCATGGTCTTGGACTCCTCAACCGTGATGACGCCGTCCTTGCCGACCTTCTCCATCGCCTCTGCGATGAGCTCGCCGACCTCGGAGTCCGCCGAGGAGATCGACGCGACCTGCGCGATCTTTGCCTTCGTCTCGACCTTCTGTGCCTTGCTCTTGATCTCCTCGACCAGCGTCTTGACCGCCATGTCGATGCCCTTCTTGACGATCATCGGGTTCGCGCCCGCCACGACGTTGCGCATGCCCTCCTGGATCATCGCCTGTGCGAGGAGCGTCGCCGTCGTCGTGCCGTCGCCCGCGATGTCGTTCGTCTTCGTCGCAACTTCCTTCACGAGCTGTGCGCCCATGTTCTCGAACGGATCCTCGAGCTCGATGTCGCGTGCAATCGTCACGCCGTCATTCGTGATCGTCGGCGCACCATACTTCTTATCGAGGACGACGTTGCGTCCCTTCGGGCCAAGCGTTACCTTGACCGCATTTGCCAGTGCATCAACACCGCGGCCAAGAGCGCGGCGTGCCTCTTCGTCAAACAGAATCTGCTTTGCCATTTATATTGCCTCCACGTTTCGTCTATTTATTACAGGATTGCCAGAATGTCGCTCTCGCGAACGATGAGGTAGTCCTTGTCATCAACCTTGATCTCAGAGCCCGAGTACTTCGAGAAAACGACGCTGTCGCCTTCCTTGACCTCAAGGCCTGCACGCTGTCCATTCTCGAGGAGCTTGCCCGTACCGACTGCAACGACCTTGCCCTTCTGCGGCTTCTCCTTTGCCGTATCGGGGAGCACAATGCCGCTCGCCGTCGTGACATCGCTCTCTGCGACTTCAATGACAACACGTTCGCCCAATGGCTTAATCATGGTATCTTCCTCCTAGTTTATCCCAAATCTTTTTGTCGTGTTAGCACTCTCATTGCCTGAGTGCTAACTTACGTTGTCTATAGTAAATGTTTTTAGTCAAAAAGTCAATAGTTTTTTTGAAAAAAGTCAAAAAGAGCATCGCATAAAAACAGCCGCGCGTCTTCGAGCAAGCGAAAACACGCGGCCGTTTGACACGAGCAGGTCTATCAGTTCCCTCGCAGACACCGTTCTGCGCAGGCATTTGGAGACTGGCAAGGGGCTGCGATATGGATTTGCATCGTACGGCGATCTCTCACATTTGTTTGACCGGTATCGGTCCGCGCGAGAGGGCAATGGCTCCCGTACGCGCAATCTCGATGATGCCGTAGTCGGAGAGGAGCTCCGAGAGGGCATCGATTTTCTTGGCGTCGCCCGTCAGCTCCACGACGACGTTTTCGGGCCCGACATCGACAATGCGCGCACGAAAGATGTTGACCACATCAATGATCTCCGCGCGCGTCTCCTTGGTCGCGTGCACCTTGATGAGTACGAGCTCACGCGTGATGGACTCGTACTGGGTAAGATTGACGATCTTCACCACGTCGATGAGTTTGGAGAGCTGTGTCACGACCTGCCGCAGTTCGTTCTCCGAGGCGACCGAGACAACGATATTGATGCGCGTGACCGAGGTTTCCTCTGTATAGCCGGCAGAGATGCTCTCGATGTTGAAGGCACGGCGGCTGATGAGTCCTGCGATATGGGTCAGGACGCCCGGTTTGTTGTCGACAAGGACGGCAAGCAAATATTTGTCCATCTTATCTTCCTCCCAACACCATTTGGTCGAGACGCTTTCCGCCCGGCACCATCGGCACGACGTCTGCCTCCTCGGGTACGATGACGTCGATGAGGCGTGCCCCCTTTTCACGGAGCACGCGCGGCAGAACTTCTGCGAACTCCGCCCGCGTTTCGATGCGACATCCCGCGACGCCCATCGCCGCAGCAAGCTTGACGAAGTCCGTCTTGCCCTTGAGCTCCGATGCGGAGTAATGATGATTGTAGAACAGGCGCTGCCACTGACCAACCATGCCGAGGATGGAGTTATGTACGATGACAACCTTCACATCAATATCGTTGTCCGCAATGGTCGCAAACTCTTGGCAGTTCATCATGATGCTGCCGTCGCCCGTAATCAGCACAACTTCCTTGTCGGGACGAGCGAGCTTTGCCCCGATCGCCGCAGGAAGCCCGTAGCCCATCGTGCCAAGTCCGCCCGAGGTGAGGAAGCGGCGCGGCTCCGTACACGCATAGTACTGTGCCGCCCACATCTGATGCTGCCCCACATCCGTGACGCAGATGGTATCGGGGCCGACGATTTCACGCACGCGGTGCAGAAGTTCCTCGGGGCGGATCGCCTCACACTCTTTCCACCCGAGCGGATGCTTTTCCTCCATGGTGCGGACACTCGCCTGCCACGCCGGCATACGAGAGGCCACATCTGCCGCCGCCGGGCGCAGGGCATCGAGGAAGGCGGGCAGGCTCTCGCGCAGATCTCCGAGGACAGGGATGTCGGCGCGCACGTTCTTGTTGAACTCAGCGGGGTCAATGTCAAAGTGGACGATGCGTGCCTTCGGGGCAAACTCTGCCACTGCGCCCGTCACGCGGTCGCTGAAGCGCGTGCCGACGGCGAGCAGCAGGTCGCAGTCCTGAATCGCCATATTGGAGGCATAGGTGCCGTGCATCCCCGCCATCCCCGTATAGCCGGGCGTATCGGCAGAAACGCCGCCGAGCCCCATCAGTGTGGAGACGGCAGGCATCCCCGTCAAGGCGAGGAGTTCCCGTACATACGCTGCCGTATCCGAGAGGATGACGCCGCCGCCGACAAAGAGCAGCGGCCGCTCTGCCGTGCGGAGGGCGTCCGCTGCCGCGCGTACGGCATCGACATCCAGCGGGACACTGCCGCTGTATCCGCGCAAGGCGGCGACAGCAGGAGGGGCAAAGTCGATCTCTGCATCGAACACATCCTTTGCCACGTCGATGACGACGACACCGGGGCGTCCCGTCCGCGCGATGAAGAAGGCCTCCTTGATCACGCGCGGCAGATCATGCACGTCCTTGACGAGATAATTGTGCTTCGTGATCGGTGTCGTAACGCCGACAATGTCCGCCTCCTGAAAGGAGTCCTTGCCGATATATGGATTGGCAACCTGCCCCGTGATGCAGACCATCGGAACGGAGTCCATATTCGCCGTTGCAATCCCCGTCACGAGATTCGTCGCGCCCGGTCCCGAGGTCGCAAAGACCACGCCGACCTTGCCCGAGGCGCGCGCATAGCCGTCTGCCGCATGTGCGGCACCCTGTTCATGGCGCGTGAGGATGTGCGGAAATTTCATCTTATATACTTCATCGTACAGCGTGAGGACGGCACCACCGGGATAGCCAAAGACGACCTCCACGCCCTCCTGCCGAAGGCTCTCCAAAAGAGCCCGCGCTCCATTCATCACCAAAGTAATTCCTCCTTTATATAGGGTGCATTATAGAGCATTCCTGCTCATTTGACAAGGAAGTCCTCAGCGATGTTCCCCCGCGAGTGCAATTGCATAAACGCGCCGTGCTCCACCGGCCCGCAGAACGCGTGCACACTCCGTCAGCGTCGCCCCCGTCGTCATGATATCGTCCACGAGCAGGAGATCCTTCCCCTGCACATCTGCGCCATGGACGAGAGCGAATGCGCCGCGCAGTTCCTGCCGTCGCTCCGTACGCGTCATCTCGTAGAGCGGCGTCGTCTCACGCGTGCGGATAAGAATGGGTTCAAAGGAGATGCCATGCGCCGCAAACCACGGTGCAAAGATCTCCTCGGTCTGGTTAAAGCCGCGCTCTTTCTGCCGCCGCTTTGCAAGCGGGACGGGAACGGCGATAATGGACGGCGGAAGCTCCTCCAATACCTCCTCCCCCGCAGCGAGGATCGTGCGCAGATCGTCAAGCACCGCCATCTTTCGGCGATATTTCAGTGCGCGCAAAAGATCGCGGACGCCGGCGCGATAATGCGCCAGGACCCAGACGCCCGTCAGATGTTCCGCCATCGCGCCCATCTCCATCATGCGGCGCAGGCCGATAAGCTGCCGCGCACACGCCAGACAGAATCCGCGCCGCTCTACACAGGCGCGGCAGGATGGACAGTGCGGCGGGAAGAAGAAATCGAGAAGTGCAGAAAACAATTGCATCACCTCTGTCGCACAGGGCCAACCAAGCGACTCTATCTATACGAATTATACATCAATTCAGACGTTTCCGCATTGTTTCCCTTGTAAAAATCTATTGCATTTCCAGTCTATTTATGGTATGATAAATGCAGAAAAGAGATATATCTCCTCATAGTCATAAATGCTGGAAAGGAGAATGTCTATTGACACAAATTCTTCGGCATGGCGGTATCGTCTCCTGAGCAGTATGCATCTTTGAAGAAGAACTGAGCCTGCGTCGGCAGGTGCTCCGTTGGCATCATCTCATGAGAACCGTCTAGGCCCGGTCGTCCTCGGGTAGTGTGAGCAGACGACACTCGTGTTACTGTACGATTCGTTTTTCGAAAACCACGCGCGCAACTTGGATGATACAGAGATCTCCAAAACGGTTTCAGCTGAACGTACAATATGCGGCTGTGCAGACACACGCGGTGATCTGTGCGGCAAAAGCAAACACAACTGAATAAGGACGTGGAAACACATTTATGATTGCCGAATGACCGGCAGCTTGCTCGAAACAGAGCGGCTGTCGGTTCTTTCGTTTCTCTGCCGCCAATGCTGTAATGGCGGCACTTTCTTTATTCATTGGTTTCCCGTTCAAACATAGATGATGTTGCCCCCGCTTGCCTTGCGCAGACGGTTCATGATCGCAATCCCGAGTCC
Source organism: Selenomonas sp. (assembly GCA_015265235.1). Taxonomy (GTDB): domain Bacteria; phylum Bacillota; class Negativicutes; order Selenomonadales; family Selenomonadaceae; genus Centipeda. Next base: position 7,541 of record JABZYJ010000092.1, read on the forward strand.
GACCGAACCTGTCCCCTCCGCCAGAAGCGAGGTGGCATCCGTGTCGTCAAAATGGCGCAGCGCATCGTAGAGGCAGGCGGCAAGTGCACTCTGATTGCCGCGCGCGCCGCAGTTGTAGGTATACGCCGCAGGCAGGAGGCCACTGAGTGCCATGATGGTATCGTTGCTCGCGATCAGTGCAGGCCGCTCGCCTGCCGCCATACGA
>JABZYJ010000093.1 GCA_015265235.1 Selenomonas sp.
AGCTGTTTTTTCAGACCATTGCCATAGACTGAAAACAGCCGAAGCACCGCAGTCTGAACGCCATATTGTTTCGCATACATATCGCACAGTTCTTCGACGATGTTTTTATGTACGCCATACGGAGAAATTGGATTCGGCGTCATGTCCGTTATCAATGGAAGATGCTCTTGATTTCCATAAACTGCAGCACTAGAGGGGTACAGCAATCGTGTCTGCGGGGAGGATGTACGAATGTATTCGAGCACATAATGCGTTGTCCAAACTGTCCGTTCAAAATCCTTCATTGGATTGGACAGAGAAAAGCCGACCGATCCACTTCCCGCACAATGAATGATGATACTCACATCTGAAGCATATCTTTGCAGCGAGTCCATATCCACATCAGCATAATGCCACTCGTCAACGCCCCATTCTCTTGCTTCATAAGCACTCCATCTTCCATGCCCCAATCCGATGACATAGAAACCCGCCTGACCATATATCTTCGCCACATAGCGGCCAAGGAAGCCATGTGCACCTGTCACCAAAACTCGTTTCAACAAAAGCCCCCCCTCAGTGTGGTAATTTTTTCACTTCACGTGCTGGATTCCCCGCTACAACAGTCCATGGTGATACATCATGCGTCACTACTGAGCCCGCCCCAACAACCGCCCCTTCTCCTATTGTAACCCCTTTTAAAATAATGACATTCATACCAATCCATGCTTTATCACATATATGAATAGGAGCCGTTCGAACAGAAGACCAGTCTTTATTTGTAATAAAATCCCTGCCTGCTCGAACATCTTTGATCTGGGAACGAATATCCTCTGCCCGTAATCGCCAATCCAAGGAGTGTGAATCATGATCATAGAGCCATACTCCCCATGCAATTGTTACGTCATCACCAATCACAATCTTACTTCGGGAGATCAGCTGAGTCCCCCCATTTATAAAAGTACGATTTCCAATGGTAACGATCCCCTGATCGGATTCAAATATAAAGGTGCATCCCAAAAGGCAATCTTCACCAATAGAAACTCGTTGTGTTCCATTATCGACACGACAATCAAGACGTGCACTTGGCATAAATAAAGATGACTTTCCTACTTTCATTAAATACGGATGTCGATGAATTTCTTTACGTATATCATAGTATAATTTCTTTTTTAACCAGTGAAAAACCATCTCTAACATATCGACCTCATCATAGGCAGTACTACTCAGAATGATTAATGATCTTAGCCGGATTCCCGCCAACAACGACATTCGCGGGCACATCTTTTGTCACGACTGCATGTGCAGCAATTACCGCACCGTCTCCTATCGTTACCCCTTTCATGATGCATACACCAAACCCGATCCACACATCATCGCCAATACGAATTTCTCGCCCTCTCAGATCAAATTTTTCGAGAAATCCTTCTCGAAGAATGGACATAAAATGGGTGTGTCGTTCCTCTTTATCCATGGGATGATCATTAGAATCGTGTATATCAACATTATGGGCAATAAGTACGCGGTTCCCTATGCTAATCCTCATTTCAGACCATATTCTTGTCCCCTCTCCAATATAACAATCATCTCCAATACAAATTTTCCCTCGATAGGGATAAACCAGAATCTCTCCACGAATATGCGAGTTTTTTCCTATTATGATATTCTCTCGTTGATGAGACATATTATTGATATGGGACTGTCGATAGAACATTGTATTATTTCCTGCAATACAATGTTTTTTTTGAATCTTATTATGAATGCGTTCCCCTAAATTCATCATATGGCATAATAAACAAAACACCATAGAATACAACATCTATCATCACACCTTTTGCATAGCAATCCCTCAATGTCCGAGCCTCAGTTTACCATAACACAATATCATCCTCAAAACGATGATCTTCTCATACTGATTGCCCCCCCAGATCACACCATATCCCCTTTACGCGTCAATCAAATCAACGAATCATATTATAATCCGCATTAATCTACACGTTTTATCATTTGATCGAACTCATATGCTCTAATGTCATACGTATGCTCACGCAAACACCGATGTTTCCCGGCCTCGGCGATCTTTTGTCTCTCTGCCGGATGCTCCATCAACCATGTCGCCTTTTCAACGCAATCTTGAACAGAATCATAGGTCACAACTTCTTTTCCTGGTGTAAAAAGATCATTCATATTCTTTTTATTATCCGTCAACAAGCAACTCCCCACCCCCGTTGCTTCATACAGTCTCATGTTAGAAGCAAATTCCGGCGACGAATCCGCATGGATGTTCAATACAACATCCGAATGAAACAGCGTCTCAAACATCTCTATGCCAAAGACAGGCTGTCTCAAGTGCCTGTATAAATCAATATTTATAGGAAACAGCGGAGGCTGTCTACGTTTACATGTTTTCCCAACAATCGGCAAAGACGAAAGGATATCATCTTTCACTTTCTTAGGAAATAACTGCATAACGTTATAAAGACCTATGCCTACCATAGACTTTAAGAGTTGCTTCTTAGAAACATTCACGCTCGGAGAATACATCTCCAACGGCAATATATTTGCCAAACCTAACAACAAAGCTTCACGATTTAAATGGTAATCATCCCCCCTAATAAGACTACCCACAAAAGAAATACTTGAATGCTTGATTTTATGATTAGACAGCAAAGGCAGAACTTCTCGCGGAAAGGCGTGATTCATGTGGATTGCTCTCCCCCCCTCCTGCCGCAAAACAGCAACACTCTCAGGAGCACAGCAAAGAATAACATCCAGCATTTTCCATAAACGTTTCTTAGTGACATCTTTAGCCACAGCACTGCCTGCCCACCCAATAATCAGCCGAACAGAAGGAACTTCGTTCCTTATGTGACGAATCAAATTTTCGTTACAACAATCTGCTACAAAAACAATGTTCGGACGGTATTTTTTTATTTGCAACAACAGAATTTCTTCCAGCGATAGATCCTTTCGTCTAACCCCGTATTCCTTTATCCATTGTTGTTGCAAAGGTGCAACATTCACTACTACATTCTCGGTTTCATAGCCGATGTTTTCTAGGGCTTTACACCAGCCTGTTGCAAAATAGTTGGTATAACTTGCATCTATACTCGCTTTAATCTTCTGATATGAAAATTTATTTTTTTCGCCGTATGCCATATCACGAAAAATCTTCTCCACGGCCTCTGGATATGCAGTTCCCACCCAAAATATTTTCATTGTCAAATGCTCCAATAACTGCAAGAGTTCTCATCATCCCGCAGGGAAAGATACGCACGTTTGACATCCCACCAAAAACATGCCGACGACGATATTGCCTCTAAGAAGAGCGAAAGGAGGCTGTCCTTTCCTACCTCGATATATCGATCATGTGCCACCGCCAAGATCAGACAATTCAAACTCAACAGCTCTGCCAAAGACGAGAGTCTTACACAATACAGTCTTTCTGCTTATTTCGGGTCGGCGTAGTGATCGTGCAAGAGAGGCTCTATCCTGTACTTCTTTTTCCTTCGCACAATACCATCATACAGCAACATCAATAGCTACTCCTTTCCAACAGAAATGTTCACTTCTCGGTTATTTCGTCCCTATGTTCAACAAGGGAAGATAGGCTTCGGCATTGATTCGCGGCAAATAATATCTGCTCATTGTCGAAAAAAAATGCAATGAGGACGATAGTGTCCCCGCGGCAGAATCATATCCTGCCCGCTTCAATATTCGGATCGTGCGCCACGATATATCATCTATCGTTCCCCACGGATACGAAAAATGCTTGATTTCCCTGCCCGTTAGATCCTCTAACTCTTGCTTGGATCCATAAAGTTCTGCTTCAAGATCCATGCACTGTGCGCAATTCACATGATTCCTGGTATGCGATCCAATCGTGCACAATGCATCTGCCGATAAATCCGCAATTTCTAACCGGCTCATGATCCTAGGGCTTCCCAGCTGTGCACTTGGCACATAATGGATGAACGGAATATTTCGTTCCTTCAATACAGGATAGGCGTATTGGTAAAAATTATCCATTGCATCATCAAAGGAAATCACACACTGTCCCGTATAATTCCCATTTGCCAAGGATCGCAGGCACTCATCCATGGAAACAAACCGATAGCCCTGTGCTTTTATATGATCCAGAATTTGCTGAAAAGCATCAAGAGAACAATAGCAGGAAGGTTCATCTGATGTCTCGTATGGCGAAACGCTATGAAACATGATAATGACCGAGTAATTGTTGGATAATACTTTTTCTGGAACACGATACAAAGCTCCAAGCATCCGACCAAGCAGTCTTTTTTTCAAATTCATAAATTCAAACGTCCTATCCTACGCTCATCAAGATTAATGAGCGGGAGGCTTATCGACCTTTCCCGTCTCGAATAATACTCTCCTTAGGAGAATGACAATACAGCCAATGATCATGTGATATGAAATGATTCCTCAAGCTCGGCTGGAATCTCCTTGGAATATACTTGAAAAAAAAATTTTTTAGGTACCCCTTTAAACTAGATTCCGTCGAAGATTGCGAAGATGCTTCCTCGCTATGCAGCGGAAGGGCGACGAAAGGAATTCCCCGATCATGGCAGAATTTCTTCAAAGAGGCATTTTCTTGTTCATAATATTCCTGCTGCTCATATCGCACACTGGCAGCATCCCGCAATATGCCGCAAAGGACATTTTCTTCTTGACAACGATCCTCTCGGCCAAGCAAAAACATCGTATAGTTATAATCCGCAGAGATCATATTCGTATTGGTGATCCGCAAGTACGGAACTGTGGCATACTGCAGACGCTCCACCCCGCACGGGCTCAACTGCTGAAACTGACAGGCGGCTTCATACGAAACAGAGTGCCGCAAGCCTTCCGAGCTTTGCAGCGGAATCGCCACAAACAAATGGTTGTGATGAAAAATCAATGATTCGACTTCACTCAAAAGCAATAGCGGCGGTCCATAATCTGGATTGAAAAAATTGAATACATTCCCATATCGATATTTTACTCGCTGGAGAATTTCGTTTTTGATGATTCCTCCTAACAAACTGCCAGAACCTGGTATGCCGCCCGGAAACTGATAATTCCCTTGCGAAAATTCCAGTTTCTTTTGGATTTCACCTTCCGGCTCACGCTGCTCCCATGTACCCGTCCAATCCTGCCGATACAAAACACCGCCAAGAGAGCCATCGTCCTTTGTGTTCAAATCATAAAAATCCCAGCCCCAATTCACCATATCCGGGAATTCTTCCTGCATAATGCACGTATGCAGCGACTGAAGCGACTCAGCATACATATACATCTTGTCCTGCATGAAGCCGATGTATCGACCTTTTGCAAACTGCAAACCATATTCCCAGTTGCCGCACATTCCCAGTACCGGTTCATCGGGTGGATGTACATAGACAAAGCGCTCGTCTTGGTACTTCTCAACAATCGGCTTGCAAGAGAGCGCTTCATCATCATAATCGTCCGTGACGATGACCTCAAAATCCGAAAACGTCTGGTGATGCAAGGAGTGAAGCGCTATATCAACCATAGCAGGTCTTGCCTTCGTCGGGATTATTACCGAAAAAAAGGGCATCGCTCTCATCACTCCATTCCTCAGGGAAGCATCTGTCGTTTATCTTCTTGTCAAACCAAATATATATTTCAATATACGCTTTTTCGCCTGTTTCTTCAAGGATAGAACATCATCCAGACAGACATTTTCCTTCCGATATCTTTCCATAAAGCTATCGGCGCCGACTGCATCCGAAAAGGCTTTTTCCAATTGCATATAACAGTGCTTGTCATCTTCTGTAACATCAAAATGCTTCCATATTTCTTCCATCGTGGTCACATTTTCCAGCAATGAATGATGGAAATTATAGTAAAAGTTGAACATTGCCCTTTGAAAGACGAACGCAATGGGAGCATCTGCGTAGAGCCATTCATAATCGATAATAACAGGCCCTTGCGCTGTATACAGAACATTATCTGGATGAAGATCGATATTGATCATTTTACCATCAGAGGGCTGCACGGAGAAATCCACCTCAGGATTTTCCTGCACGCTCTTCCCCTCTTGCAAAAAATCATAATATCGTCTCAGCTCTGAAAAGAATTTTTCTTTCCCTTGATTATATCCTACCTCTGCAATTCTAGCACCCCATGACATTCCTTCGATATAATCGAATCGTACCGCATCTTCGCCCGTAATCTCAGCCTTTGCAACACGGTCTTTACCATAGACGGCACAGAGCATCTTATAATTCAAAAATATCTTTTCTATATGAGGCTGCGCAGCCGGCGTCAACGCCTTTTTCCAAACGACCGTATTCCCTCCGTCACGCTCAATCAGTGTCACAATCTGATATTCCGGTCTTCTCGCTCGAGAATATTTACTATATATAGTTTGCATATTTATCTCCTTATAAATGGCAGAATACTAAAAAGGAGTTCGCAAAAAAATCGAAGCAATCATTCTCCAACAAGCCTTGTGCAACAGCGCTTTCATCGAAAAAGGAGAATCGTTCACTCGAATAGGAAGGAGAGATGGAAGCAAGGTCGGCAGGTGTCGGCAAGTACTGATCAGAAAAAACCGCTTCCGGTATTTTGTAATCCGGCAGGGGATAGTACCACTCCAAACGATCAAAGCCGATTCCATGCAGCATTTTCTCAAGTTCTGCCTTGCCGAAAGTTCTCACTCCTGGATTATCTTTGTACCCCTCGATTCCATCAAACAGCCTTCCCGTATGATCCTCGACTGCCCCGGACCAATACTTTAATCCATAGCGGTTCTCTATCGCTATGACAAGCGTTCCGCTCTCTTTCAGATAGCTTTTACACTGCTTCAAAAAGTCCACATAAGGATTCTCTCCTTTTGTGAACTTCCCTGCATATTCCAAGACGCCGATCAAAGTAACATACTCAAACCGCTCGGGAAACTCCATATCATTCAGATTGCCAACCTTTATGTTGAGATTCTCATATGTATGATAACGGCAGGCCGCAATAGACGCGCGGCGCTTTGACAGCTCTACGCATTGCACCATCTTCACTTTATCTAGAAAGACGCCGGTCATGCCGCCACAACCGGAGCCGATTTCCAAAAGGGACGAATTTCGATCGAAAGGATACCATTCCAGAAGATTTCTGCGCATTGGGGTCAAATGATAAAATATGGCCCAACGATCATCGCACGCCAAAATTTTCTCTACGGGCTTTTCACTACGCACAAGCTGCAAAAGATCATCTTCCACATCGCCATCGCTATAGATGTCCTGCCCTTCATATTGTGTCAAATCCAATCGCTTGAGATACTGTTCTTCCGAAACCATGCTTCGTCAGCTCCTCGCTTGGCGCAACAACTCACGCATCCACCAACCATCAATATCCTCAACTTCAAATAAGTAATTTTTTCGTATCCTCTTTATAACCGCTTGTCTCTCAGGTTCATTCCACCATCCTGGAACATCACCATGTATACGGTTCAGCAAGGTTGCAGCTTCTTCACAATCATAGAGGATGATGCCAACCGACTCCATCAAACGGACACTTTCAAGAGCCTCTTCTCTAAAGCTCCATGTTTCTCTATCCAAAAGGATAATGAACGGCTTATTGAGATACAGCGCCTCTCTCCATGTCGTTGAAAGATGATCGCATATCATC
>JABZYJ010000094.1 GCA_015265235.1 Selenomonas sp.
TTCATATAGGGAGAACGTCATGGCATCGATTGCCTGTGTCTGTGCGGCATCCCCATCAAAGTGCATGGAGACATTTTCAAATCGCAGGAGCGGGGGCTTTGCACAGGGCGTGCCTTTCGGGGGGCTGACCTGCGTATGGGATGAACTCGGTGACGGATCGCCAATCCGGGGGATAGAGGCGAGCAGATTCTGCGTGTCCGTACATTGCGGATGGGCCAGCAGCTCCGCCGCTGCGCCCTGTTCGATGATGCGTCCGTGCTTCATGACGGCAGCGCGGTCGGCGATGTGGTGCAGCACGCCGATATTGTGCGTGACGAGGAGCATCGCTGTGCCGTCCTCGTCGCGCAGGGTGCGCAGAATTTGGAGCACCTGCCGCTGCAGTGCCGCATCGAGTGCCGAGGTCGGCTCGTCGGCGAGCAGGAGACGCGGCCGCAGGGCGAGTGCGAGTGCTATCGCGGCGCGCTGCGCCATCCCGCCCGACAGTGTGAAGGGATAGGCGTCGAGGATGTGATCGGCGTCAGTGAAGCCCATGCGGCGCAGGAGCTCTGCCGCGCGCTCCGTGATCTCCGCATCTGTGTATGTGCCGTGTGCCCGCATCGCCTCGGCAAACTGTGTCCTGATGCGGCGCGTCGGATTCAGTGATGCACCTGCATGCTGAAATACGATGCCCATTTCCGTGCCGCGCAAACGGCGGTAGTCTTCCGCTGTGCACGCAGCCAGATCGCGCCCGTCGAATTGGATCGTGCCCGCGCGGCGGATGAGCCCCGTTTCGCGTATGCCCATGATTGCCTTGAGCAGGGTGGACTTGCCGCTGCCGCTCGCACCGACGATGCCGAGTACCTCGCCCGGCGCGACCTGCAGGGTGATGTCGTGCAGAATGGCACTGTCCCCGTATCCTGCGCATAGCCCATCGATGCGCAGGAGAGGAGGCGTCTCATGACATTCGTTTTTTTCAACCATTTATTCTTTGTCTAGGTCTTTGGTGACCTGATAGTAGTCCGAGGGCGTAGAGAGAAGCCCGCTCACGCCCTTCGCCATGCCGACCTGCATGGTGTTGAATCCGATGAAGTCCATCGCGCGGTCGTCGATCACCTGCTGTTGGATCTGGTTGACGAGCTGGATGCGCTGGGCGGGATCAAAGGTGACCGCGAGCTGCGATAGTGCCTGATCTGCGGAGGCACTGCGGTAGTGCCCATAGTTGGCGACGCCCGTACTGCCCACCGCGTCGCGCAGGAAGGCGTAGGGGTCGCCCGTCGGCATGGTGACGACGGAGTAGATACCGAGGTCAAAGTCGCCGCTGCTAAAGAAGGTGGACTTCTCGTGCGGATGCACCTCGATCTTTATCCCGACACGGCGGAGCTGTGCCTGCATCTCCGTGGCGATAGCCTCCGAGGAGAGGCGGCGGTAGATGCTGAGGCCGATGACGAGCGGAACGCCGTTCTTCTCGACGATGCCGTCGCCGTCACTGTCCTGATAGCCCGCCGCAGCGAGGAGCGCACGTGCCTTTTGGGGGTCATAGGAGAGCGGTGCCGGGGCACGGTAGGGCGTCGATGGGAGAAAGGCACCGCTCGCGGCGGTCATGCCGCCCTTGAGGTACTGTGTCCCGATGATGTCCTTGTCGACGCCGCACATGATCGCCGTACGCACGGCGGGGTCGGTGAGGCGGTCGAAATTCATATAGAGCTGATAGACACGCGCCTGTGGCGTGCGGATGAGGGTGAATTTGTCCGATGCGGCAATCGTCTCCGCATCCTCGGGATTGAGGTCGAGGGCGGCGTCGATCTCTCCGCTCTCAAGTGCCATGGCGAGAGCGGCAGGGTCAGGAATCTTCGTGTAGATTACTTCGTCTGCGCGTACCGTGCCGTCCCAGTAGTGCTCATTTCGCGTCATGACGGCGGAGAGGTAGGGTTCGTAGGAGGCAAGGGTGAACGGCCCCGTGGCGATGGGCGCCTGATCAAAATCTTTCGTGCCTGCGACATCGAGGATGATGGCGTACGGATCACAGAGGTCGTTCACCAGTGTCGCATACGGCTCTTTCGTGCGGATGGTGAGGACGTTCCCCTCGGCTGTGTACGCTGCTCCACGCAGCCATGCGGCACGCGGATTGATCTCCGCCGTACGCTGCAGGGAGGCGGCGACCTTTTCGGCGGTCATTTTTTCCCCATTGGAGAAGACGACGTTGTCCTTCAGTGTGATGCGCCAGTCGGTCGGACTGATGTTCTCGGCGCGCTCTGCCAGCCATGGCTGCGGACGCATCTCGTCATCCAGCCGAAACAGTGTCTCACCGATGCCGCAGCGCAGGACGTACCACCCCGTCCACTCCTTCGCGGGATCCATCGTGCTGTCCGTTACGTCGAGCGTTCCGCCGACACGGATGATTTTTTTTCCGTCCGCCGCATTCTGTGTGCCGCAGCCGAGGAGGGCAAAGGAGAGAGCGACGAGCGCGAGCGCGCATAGGCGTTGAAGCATCTTGTTCATGGTTTTTCCTCCTGTGGGGGATTCTTACTTTCTCATCTTTGGATCGAGATGGTCGCGCAGGGCATCACCGAAGAGATTGAACACCATCATGACGGAGATCATGACGATGCTCGGTGTCAGTGCTGCCCATGGTGCCTGCCGCAGGTACTTCTGTCCCTCGCTGATCATGGCACCCCACTCGGCATCGGGGATTTTGACGCCGATCCCGAGGTAGGAGAGCGCGGCGAGCCCCATCATCATTGTGCTAATGTGCATGACGGCAGTGGTGACGAGCGTCCCTGCAATGTTCGGCAGGATGTGTGCGAATAGGATGCGCATGCTGCTGCACCCCGAGAGCCACGCCGCCTGGACATACGTCTCCTCTGCCGCCGCCAGCGTCATGCTGCGCGCGAGGCGTGCGTACTGCGTCCATGTCGTCAGCATGAGGGCGAGCACGGCGTTCGTCAGTCCGCCACCGAGGATGCCCGCGACGGCGATTGCGAGGATGAGGCTCGGAAATGCCTGCACGATATCCACGATGCGCATGAGCAGGGCATCCGTGCGCCCGCGGAAGAATCCTGCGAGGAGCCCGATGAGACTGCCGCCCGTAGCTGCGACGAGGATGATGAGCAGGGCGGCGCAGATGGATGTCCTTGCGCCGAAGAGGATGCGTGAGAGGAGATCTCTGCCGTAGTTGTCCGTCCCACAGGGATGGGCAGCGGACGGCGGCTGCAGGATCAGCTGCGGATCAGTGGCGTACGGATCGTATGGCGCGAGCTGTGCCGCGAAAAGACTGACGACAAGGATGAGTGCCGATGCTTCTGCGAGGAGGCGCAGGAGCGGGGGCATGTGATGCACGGCACGTGCTGCCTTCCTCAGCATCCTCTGACCCTCGGGTTGAATCGGCGATAGGAGAGATCGGCGAGCAGGTTGACGACGAAGTAGGCGAGTACCATCCAGACGACAGCCGCCTGGATAACGGGGTAGTCGCGGCTGTTGATCGCCGTCATGAGGAGACTGCCGACGCCGGGGCGGCTGAAGAGTGTCTCGATGATGACCACGCCGCCGAGCAGAGAGCCGACGGAGATGGCGGTCAGTGTGACGACGACGCCCATGATATTTTTCAGGACATTTCCAAATAGAATGCGGCGTTCGGTGATCCCCCGCGCGCGCAGGCCGATGATGTAGTCCTTGGCGAGCTCGTCGAGTGTCGCCGCGCGGATCTGCCGAATGTAACGCGCCGACATGATGAGTGCGAGTGCCGCCGTCGGCAGCACCATGCCGACGGGGGAATTGCCGGCGAGCACAGGGATCCATCCGAGCTGATAGGAGAACAGAAACATGAGGAGAATGCCGACGATGAAGCTCGGCACCGCATTTCCGATAAAGGTGAGGAAACGGACGATGCAGTCCAGCGCACTGTTTCGATATGCTGCAATGGCGATGCCGAGCGGCAGGGAGATGAGGAGAGTGAGCAGCATCGCACTGGCCGCTATGGCGAGCGTGTAGGGCAGCGCCTGCAGGAGCATAGCGGCGACGGGGCGGTCACTGCGGTAGGAGATCCCCATGTCTCCGTGGAGAAAACGCATGAGCCAGTCGCCGTACTGGATGGGCAGCGGACGGTCGAGCCCCATCTCTGTGCGCATCTGTGCAGCTACTGTAGGATCGACGGCGATGCCGCCCAGCGAGAGACGCACGCTGACGGGGTCGCTCGGCGCGAGGTGAATTAGCGTGAAGGAGAGCACGGTGATGCCGAAGAAGACGGGGATAAACTGTGCGCAGCGGCGCACGAAATGGGATAATGTCATGTGTGCCTCTTTCCACCAAAAATATCATAGAAGGTTTTCCTGTCTTACCAGATGAAAATTAGTATATCGTCATGCATCGAACATTGTCAACGAGTAATGAAAATATTCCATACTATTTGATAATTTTTCTCAGAATAATATGATAGGTCTGGGTCGACCGCCGGAAAGATTTGACCTGTTTTCTTCTTTTGTCTATAATAGGGACGTTATTATATATGGTAGGTGCTATATCGCCATGGGGAGGGCATACAGATGAAGATTTTGGCTGCGGACGGGATTTCGCCTGAGGGTATCGGCCTCTTGACGGACTATGAGGTTGATGTGCGTGATAAGATCTCGCATGAGGAACTGCTGGATGTGATCGGAGACTATGACGCGCTGATGGTGCGCTCGGCGTCGAAGGTAACGGCGGATGTCTTGGAACGTGCGGGGAAACTGAAGATCATCGGGCGCGCCGGCGTCGGTGTGGACAACATTGACGTAAAGGCGGCGACGGAGCGCGGCATCATCGTCATCAACTCGCCGGGCGGCAATACAATTGCCGCGACGGAGCACACGGTCGCGATGATGCTCGCCATGGCGCGCAACATCCCGACGGCAGACGCGACCATGCACGCGGGGCAGTGGAACCGCAAGGCATATGTCGGCGTTGAGCTGCGCGGCAAGACGCTCGGCGTCATCGGCATGGGGCGTATCGGCGGCGGCGTCGCGAAGCGCGCCCTCGCCTTCGACATGAATGTGATCGCCTATGACCCATACATCAACGAGGAGCGGGCAAAGGCACTCGGCGTGACCGTCGGGTCGCTCGACGACATCATCGCGCAGGCGGATTTCATCACGGTACACATGCCGCTCACGAAAGAGACGCGCGGCATGATCTCCATGGCACAGATGCGGCGGATGAAACAGGGCGTCCGCCTCGTAAACTGCGCGCGCGGCGGCATCATCAACGAGCACGATCTCGCCGAGGCCGTGCGCGAGGGAATCGTCGCGGGGGCGGCGATCGACGTCTTTGAGAGTGAGCCGCTCGCGGAGGACAGCCCCCTGCGCAATGTGCCCGGCATCGTCCTCACACCGCATCTCGGCGCGTCCACGGTGGAGGCACAGATCGGTGTATCGGTGGACGTGGCGCAGGGCATCCTCGCCGCCCTGCGCGGAGAGCCGGTGCTCGCGGCGGTCAACATGGCACCGGTCTCCAAAGAAGTCATGCGCGTGATCCGCCCCTACATCGCGCTTGCCGAGCAGCTTGGCTGTACGGCGTGCTCCCTTGCCGAGGGACCCATCTCGCAGGTCGAGGTCGTCTACAACGGCGAGATCACCGAGGTCAATACGAGCTTCCTCACGACCGCCATTCTCAAGGGGATGCTCAATCCCATCCTCGAAAGCGAGATCAACTACGTCAACGCGCCGAGTGTGGCAAAGTCGCGCGGCATCAAGATCTCTGAGATTCGCGAGAAGGAGACGTCGCACTACTCAACGCTCATCACCGTACGTGTAACGGCGTCGGGCGGCACCTCCGAGGTGCAGGGAGCGCTCTTCGGCGAGGAGGGACGCATCGTCCGCATCAACCGCTTCCGCGTCGACGTCGACCCGCATGCACGCATCCTTATCTGCCCGCACATCAATCGCCCCGGTGTCATCGGAACGATCGGCTCGATCATGGGCGAGGCCGGCATCAACATCTCCTCCATGCAGGTGGGGAAGTCCGACCGCAAGGGCATGAACATCATGGTGCTCACCATCGACCATGACATCTCCGACGATGTACTCGCGCGCGTGCTCGCCGTCGATGGCATCTTTGATGCAAAATTGGTCAATTTCGATGCAATTTAAGGAATCACTGATAAAATAGGGTCTGCCAGATTGGCGTATCCTTTATCAGCGATTCCCTGTGAGGATTTCAGCCTTTTTCCATAAATGCACTGTATGATATAGTCAAAAGGACAAAGATTTGACAGATAAAGGAGAAATGAAGCTATGAACACACTGAAAACAACAATGCTCATGGCGCTCCTGATGGCGCTGATGGTCGCCCTTGGCGGCGTATTCGGCGGACATACAGGCATGACCATCATGCTCATCATCGCGGTTGGTATGAACTTCTTCTCGTATTGGTTCTCCGACAGCATGGTGCTGCGCATGTATAATGCACAGGAGATCGACCGTTCGAGTGCACCGGAGCTCTACGGATTGGTCGAGAAACTCGCAGGGAATGCGGGACTCCCGATGCCGCGCGTCTACATCATCAACGAGGATGCGCCGAACGCATTTGCAACGGGGCGCAATCCGTCCCATGCAGCCGTTGCCGTTACGACGGGGCTGATGCGCGTCCTCGACTACAACGAGATCTCAGGCGTGCTCGGGCATGAGTTGGCGCACGTCAAGCATCGTGACATCCTCATCTCGACCATCGCCGCGACGATGGCGACCGTCATCTCGTACGCGGCAAACATTGCCCAGTTTGCGGCGATCTTCGGCGCGGGTCGCTCGAGCGACGACGATCGCGGCGGCATCATCGGAATGATCGCAACGGCGATCATCGCCCCGATTGCGGCGGCACTCATCCAGATGGCGATCTCACGCTCGCGCGAGTACAGTGCGGATGAGGGCGGCGCAGAGATCTGCGGCAACCCGAACTACCTCGCAGCGGCACTCGAAAAGATCGAGTACTATGCCGTGCATGGCGCACCACTCCCGGAAGCGACGCCGGAGACGGCACACATGTGCATCATCAACCCGTTCGCGGGACATGACTTCTCGTTCAAGAGCCTGTTCTCGACGCATCCCGCGACGGCGGAACGCATCGCGCGCCTGCGCGAGCAGGCACAGCGGATGCATATTCGCTGAGTGTATGTAAGAGTCTCGGACACCGATTCCTGTGGTGTTCGAGACTTTTTGCGTTCCGTTTATTGCGTTTGCCCCGACATCATCATATAATGAAAACAGTATACAGTATGATGTGAGGAGATTTGACGTATGCTCGCAAGGTCGGCGAATCTGCATGCGCGCGTTGATCCAAAGATCAAGGAGGAGGCACAGCTTACCGCAGATGATGAGGACTAAGGAAGCACTGATAAAACAGTCTCTCAGATGGCTGTGCCGAATTTATCAGTGCTTCCTTAAGATGGTCAGGAAGGAGAACGACAATGAGTTCACTGCATATTGCTGCCGAAAAGGGAGAGATCGCGGAGCGCATCCTGCTGCCGGGGGATCCGCTGCGTGCGAAGTACATCGCGGAGAATTTTCTCGATGGGGCGAAGGAGTACACCTCCATCCGCAACATCCTCGGCTATACGGGGACGTATAATGGCGTACCTGTCTCCGTGCAGGGG
>JABZYJ010000095.1 GCA_015265235.1 Selenomonas sp.
TATAGTCTCCGGGACGCCGTGTACGCAGAACCAGCGGAGGCAGCTCCGCCGCATCGGCATAGACAGCCTTCCCGTCCACCGCCTTCTGCCAATCCTCATCCGTCACGATGTCCATCCGACGCGTGGAAAATAATCTTCCTTGGAAATTTATTATATCATATTCGTGGGTCAAGGGAAGGAAAATTTCTTCTTCCTTTCCCTGCTGTGTTGTCCGTGTTTCTTCGCGCTGAAGTCTGAGTACGCCATAGCGCAGACGCGCACGCCATCCGTGCGGCAGCTCGCACTGCGTCGTTCCCTCTCGTGTGAGGAGACGGCGCATCCGTTCCTCATGCTCGTAGGAAAGATCCTGCTGGCCGTCCGTCACGCATGCCCAGAAGAGACGCAGGACACGCCGTACCATGGCCGTGTGCAGCGTATTCAGCACGCTGACGGAGAGGCCGCCGCCGAAGGATGCGCGCTCCAGTTCTGCCGCAGCACACTGTGTGAGGAAATCATCCTCCTCACCCGCGAGCGCACTGAGGCGCACGAGTGCATCGCGGACATTTCGATTGCCGTAGGTACAGAGGGTCGGCAAGAGCGTATGGCGAATCCGATTGCGCTGCGCCTCCTGCTGATCGTTCGTCCGGTCATGGCACGGGTGAAGCTCATGTGCCCGAATATATCTCTCAATCTCCGTGCGTGCCGTATGGAGCAGCGGGCGCAGGTGGACGCCGTCCCACTCACGCATGGCGGCAAGCCCTGCAGGTCCCGTACCGCGCAGAATACGCATGAGCACGGTCTCCGCCAAATCATCTGCATGATGGGCGAGCACTATCGCATCGCAGTGTTCCTGCTCCTGCAGCCGATGGAGAAAATCATAGCGGCAGACACGTGCCGCCGTCTCAAGCGAAAGTTTATGCGTCCGCGCATAGCGCGGTACATCGCCTGCCTCAATGATGCAGGGAATATCGCGCGCCGCACAGTATGCCGCCACGGCATCTGCGTCCGCACGTGACGCTGCTCCGCGAATGCCGTGCTCGTAGTGTGCACAGATGATCTGCGGGCCGCCCGCCGCATGTAAATCGCTGAGAATGTCCAGCAGAACCAGAGAATCCGTCCCGCCCGAGCAGGCGGCGAGCACGCGGCGATCCGGCGCAAAAAAACCATGCGCACAAAGAATGTCTGCCACCTGTCGTTTCAACATGATCTCCCGATAAAGGAAGCACTGACCCATGCGTCCATCGCGTGGTGCACGCGTCGTACTGCCCGGTCAGAATTATCTCCGCGCAGACCATCATACACCGGTTCGATGAAAATCATGTGATCAGTGCTTTCCACAAAAAAGGCACTCCGCATGGAGTGTCCTCTTTCTCCTCTATCCTATCACAGCATACGTGCTCAGCCACGGCGTGAGCCGCGTCCGCCACGCTTGGAATCTGTCTTGCGGCGCAGATCGGTCAACCGTTCATCGCTGTCCTTGAGGAAGCGCGACAACTTGTCCTCAAAGGACGGCGAGCCGATCTGACGTGATGCCGCCGTACGGCGCATATCGCGCGGCGGACGCGGCGGACGTGCCGGCGCAGCAGCGGACTGCGCAGCGGACGATTTATCCTGCAGAGCCTTGATCGACAGCCCGATCTTCCCACGATCATCCACGGTCAGTACCTTGACCTTGACCTTGTCATGCTCTTTTAGAAAATCATGCACATCGCTCACGTAGACGTCGGCAACCTCCGAGATGTGGATCAGCCCCGTCTTCCCTTCCGGGAGTTCGACAAAAGCACCAAAATTCGTGATGCCCGTGACAACACCCTCTACTACGCTGCCGACTTCAATGGCCAAAACAAATCTTCCCTTCAACGATAAACCATCGGGGTCTCCCCCCTCTGTCAGACACAATTATTATACAGGGCGGACGCCCGTTCTGTCAAGAAAATACGCAGCCCAGTCAGTTGCCGTTTCCACGCTTTCCCGGTGCATAGGGAAGTTCCCCTTTCCCCGTCATACCGAGCTCCTCACGCGCCAATTTCTCAATGTACGGCAATTCCCCAAGATGCGTTTTCTCCGCCTGCAAACGGTCATTCTCCTCCTGTGCAGCCGTCAGCCGCTCGGATGCCGCTCGCTGCTCCGCACGCACGTGAAAGAGATAGATTCCCTGTGATACGATCATCGTACCAAAGTAACCAAGGATCAGAAGAACCGTCACAACAAACCAGCGCGGCCGCCGTGCATTCTTTCTCCGTGCCATCCGTCTCCCTCACTTTCGCTGAAGCATCTCTGTCAGAATCTCCGCCACGCGCTGTGCCGCCTCCTCGCGGGCACAGTCACGTGCTGCCCTGCGCATGGCAGGCAGACGATGCGTAAGTATGTCCTCCACCGCCGGTGCCATACGCTCGCCCGGGTGCAGCCATACGGCCGCTCCACATCGCGTCGCATAGACGGCGTTCTCCGTCTCCGGCCCCGGAATCGGGTCATGCAGGAGGAGCGGCAGCCCTGCAGCGAATGCCTCACTGATTGTGAGCGCACCGGGCTTCGTGATGAGCAGATCCGCCGCGCGCATCAATACCGGCACATCGTGGGTATAGCCGCGCACGGAGATCGCATGATGTGAATGTGCTGCGCGCGCACGCGCACGCTCCTCCAGTGCAGCATTATGTCCCGCCACGACGAGAACGGAGAGGCGCAGCTGTACTTGCTCCAATGCCGCAAGGGTCGCCTCCATATCGCCGAGCCCCAGACCGCCGCCCATGAGAAGAACGGTCGGCCGATCTCCAGAGAGTCCTGCCTGTACCTGTGCCTCGCGGCGTGCCAAGCGGCTCGCCATGAGCGTAATCGGTATACCCGTCGCATGGATGCACTTCCGATCAAAGCCACACGCCGCCATCTCATCTGCCATCGTCTCTGTCGCAACGAAATAAGCATCCACGTTGCGCACAAACCAGATCGCGTGGAGAGCGTAGTCCGTGAGAAGTGCCGCCAACGCGAAGGAGCCGCCATGCTGCTCGCGCCAGAGTGCTGCCGCACCCTCGGGAAAGGGGTGGGTGGCGACGACAAGGTCGGGCTGATACGTCCGAATGATCCGTCCCATCGTACGCACCATCACCCAAGCAAAGGCAGCACGCACCGCACCCCCGCCCGCCTTCTTTCCCGCAATGTGGAAGAAGACATCGTAGAGATTCGGCACAAAGCGCAGCATCGTCAGATAAATGCGCTTCATGAGATAGTGGATGATGGACACCTCTCGCGACATGAAGTCCACGACATCGATCCGCTGCTCCGCCGCTCCCGGCTGCGCCTTCAGTGCCGCGCGAATGGCCTCTGCCGCCCGCGTATGCCCTGCACCGATGGAGGCGGTCAAAATGAGAATGCGGGCATGTCCCATCAGCCACCTCCTCATACAATCTTATTTTAACATAATTTTTGACAATGGCAAATTTTTTTGACGGACGATATGGATTCCTAGGGAATCGCTGATAAAATGAAGTCCGTCGAATTGGTGCAGATTTTTTGTCCTGTCAAGGAGACAAACCGGACGCATAGCAGAGGCTATGTGGAGGATTTGTCGACACAGACAGGGCGAAAAAGATGTACTAAGACGGCGGTGCTGAATTTATCAGTGCTTCCCTAAGATGGTTGTACCGAATTTATCAGTGCTTCCTTTACTGTGCGCCGCGCAAACACTTCATTCTCCCTTTGCTTATCTATCTCTCATGATATATAATGAAGATGATTCTACGTTATAAAGGAAGGAACATTCATGAACGCAAATGACGCAGCCCGCCGCAAGATCATCCTGAGCGGCATCCAGCCCACCGGTACATTCACCCTCGGCAACTATCTCGGCGCGGTGAAGAACTGGCGGCAGCTGCAGAAGGAATACGACTGCTACTACTTCGTCGCCGATCTGCACGCGCTGACGGTCTACCACGAGCCCGCCATGCGGCGCAAGGCGAGCCGCGAGGCGTTTGCCCTCCTGCTCGCGTGTGGCCTCAACCCGGAGGAGAGTCTGGTGTTTATCCAGAGCCACGTCCCCGCACACGCACAGATGGGCTGGATGCTCTCGTGTCTCAGTCCGTTCGGCGATCTCAGCCGCATGACGCAGTTCAAGGATAAGTCGGCGAAGCATCCCGAGGACATCAACGCGGGGCTCTTCACCTATCCCGCGCTGATGGCCGGCGATATTCTCCTCTATCAGGCGGACTACGTGCCCGTCGGCGCCGATCAGACGCAGCACCTCGAGTTTACGCGGAACGTCGCTGCGCGGTTCAACTACGTCTACGGCGAGACATTCCGCCTGCCCGAGGGCTATTTCCCAAAGGCGGGGGCACGCGTCATGAGTCTCGCGGAGCCGACAGCGAAGATGAGCAAGTCCGACGAGAACGCCAAGGCGACCATCTTCATCCTCGACGATGAGAAGACGATCCTCAAAAAATTCAAGTCCGCCGTCACGGACAGTGAGTCCGAGGTCGCGTTCCGCGAGGGCAAGGACGGCATCAACAATCTCATGACGATCTACTCCGCCATCACGGGGAAATCCTACGATGCGATCACGGCGGAGTTCGCCGGAAAGGGCTACGGCGACTTCAAGACGGCCGTCGGGACGGTCGTCGCCGACGAGCTGCGCCCCATCCGCGAGCGTTATGCGGAGCTGCTCACGGATAAGGCATACCTCGACGCAGAGATTGCGCGGGGGGCGGAGCGTGCCGCGCACATCGCCGAAAAGACGCTCGCGAAGGCGAAACGCAAGATGGGGCTGTGCTGATGAATGCACATCGTATGACGCGCGCCGTCATTCTCGCGGCCGGGCGCGGGTCACGGCTCGCACCGCTGACCGATCACCTGCCGAAGCCGCTCGTCCCCGTGAACGGCGTGCCGATCATCGCGACAATTTTAGATGCGCTTAATGTAGCGGGGATTTCGTCGATTACTATAGTACGGGGCTATTGTGGTGCGGCATTCGATACGCTCAAGGACGCGTACCCGCACATTGCCTTTCTCGACAATCCGGACTGGGATGCGGCCAATAACATCTCCTCCATCGCCCTCGCGGGGCGCGCCGGGCTGCTCGAGGACAGCTATGTCATCGAGGGCGATCTCTACCTCGCGCATCCCGCCATCATCACGCCCACACAGGAACGCACGAACTACATCGCGTTCCCCGTGACGGCGACGGATGACTGGTGTTTCGAGACGGATGCCGCCGGGAGGATCACGCATATTGATACGCAGAGCTCACACCCCTGTTACCAGATGCTCGGTCTCTCCTACTGGACGGCAGCGGACGGGGCGCGGCTGGCGCGCTGCGCGAATGCGCTCTACGCCGAGGAGCAGTATCGTCAGCTCTACTGGGACGAGATCATACTAAAATACCATCCGCACGAATGCGACGTATACATCAGGGAATGCACGCGCGAGGACGTGTGGGAGATCGACACGGTGGAGGAGCTGCGGGCGCTGGAGGCGCGCGTAAAAGCGCCCCTACCGTCACGCTGACGCGTGCCACCTCCCCCGTCGCGGACGGGGGAGGCATATATACAGCAAAAACGAAATAGAGGGAAAGATATGAAGAACGTTTACACCTGCTTCTGCACGGATATTATCCACGCAGGGCACAAGAACCTCCTGCGCGCGGCAGCAGAGCTCGGCCGCGTCACCGTCGGCGTCCTCTCCGACGCGGAGATGGTGCGCTACAACCGCTTTCCGACGAAGACGCTCGAGGAGCGCATGGCCATGCTCAGCGAGCTGCCTGAGGTCGCGGAGGTCATCGTGCAGGAGCAGATCATGTACGACGAGATCATCGACCGTCTGCGCCCCGACTACGTCGTCCACGGGAGCAACTGGGCACAGGGACCCGAGTCCTCCATCCGTAAAAACGTTATCGCAGCACTCGCGCGCTGCGGCGGGCAGCTCGTTGAGCCGCCGTACACCTACAATGACGAGGTACGCAAAATCGACTGGCAGATGCGCGAACAGCTCGCCATGCCCGAGGCGCGCCGCGGCCGCCTGCGCCGGCTCCTCGCGATCGTCCCCATCGTCAAGACCATCGAGGTGCACAACGGCCTCACGGGGCTGATCGCGGAGAAAACCGTCGTCGAGAATGACGGCGGCCTCGACCAGTTCGACGCCATGTGGGTCTCCAGTCTCTGTGACTCGACCTCACGCGGCAAGCCCGACATCGAGCTCGTCGACCTCTCCGACCGCATCCAGACCATCAACGAGGTCATGGACGTCACGACGAAGCCCATCATCCTCGACATGGACACGGGCGGGACGGCCGAGCATTTCGCCTACAACGTCCGCACCCTCGAGCGTATCGGCGTCTCCGCCGTCATCGTCGAGGACAAGACGGGCGCAAAGCGCAACTCCCTCTTTGGCACAGAGGTCGCGCAGACGCAGGACACGATCGAAAATTTCTCCGAAAAGATTGCGGCGGGCAAGGCGGCGCAGCGCACCGAGGAGTTCATGATCATCGCGCGCATCGAGAGCCTGATCCTCGAAAAGAGGCAGGAGGATGCCCTCGCACGCGCCGAGGCGTACGTCGCGGCAGGCGCAGACGCCATCATGATCCACTCGCGCGCCAAATCGCCCGATGAGGTCATCGCGTTCTGCGACGCCTTCCACGCAAGCCACCCCGACGTCCCCATCGTCGCCGTCCCATCCTCCTACAACACGATCACGGAGGCGGAGCTCGCGGCACATGGCGTCCGCATCGTCATCTACGCCAACCAGCTCACCCGCGCGGCATTCCCCGCCATGGAGAATGCGGCACGCTCCATCCTCATCCATCACCGCGCCCACGAGATCGACAAGGAACTCCTGCCGATCAAGGACATCATTCGACTGATTGAGGTAATGTAACGTTATGAGCATGACAAACAACTGGAAAACCATATGGAATCGCCGAACGTCTTCCGAGGGTGCACTCAAAGGGGACTGGCAGGAGGTCTTTCTCGAACTGAAACGCCTGAACGGGTACGACGTGATGGAGGGCGGCGTCCCCCTGAACTCATGGCTGACACTGCACGCGGAGATGAAAAAACGGCTGCGGATCTCCGATCATGCGAGCGTTTTCGAGGTTGGCTGCGGCGCAGGGGCGAACCTCTACCTGTTCGCGCGTGACGGTCTGACCGTCGGCGGCACGGACTACGCCGCCGCGCTCGTGGATACGGCGCGCAGCGTGCTCCCTGACGCAGCCGAATTGTACTGCGGCGAGGCGGATTCCTTCCCCACCGAACGCACATATACCGCAGCCATATCAAACGGTGTCTTCTCCTACTTTACCGATGAGGAATACGCCACGCGCGTACTCGAACGGATGCTCGCAAAGAGTGCGGACGTGATCGGGCTGATGGAACTGCATGACAAAGAACGTGAGGAAGCCTACCACACCTACCGCCGCGCGACCATTCCCGACTATGACGAACACTACAAAGGGCTTGACAAGCTCTTCTATACGCGTGACTTCTTCGCAGATTTTGCCCGTAAACACAATTTGCGCATCGACTTCCCCGCTGTCGAGATAGAGGGCTACTGGAATGTCCCCTTTATATTCAACGTCTTTATG
>JABZYJ010000096.1 GCA_015265235.1 Selenomonas sp.
ATCAATAGGTGTGGCCTATCAATAGGAGGTAAAGGATCGATGGATGGTGGGCAAATATGATATAATGTGATATGAATATGAGCGGAATCATGCAGGAGAATAGGAGATCATGCGATGGAGCGGATGAAGATGCACAGCAGGGATAATGTGGCGGCGAATGTGGAGGCGGTGGGGCGGCTGTTCCCGAATGCGCTGACGGAGGTCATGCGGGATGGGAAGGCCGTGCCGGCGATTGACTTTGATGTGCTGCGGCAGGAGCTCTCGCGTGAGATCGTGGAGGGGCGTGAGGAGCGCTATGCGTTCACATGGCCGGACAAGCGGCAGGCGATTCTCGCGGCGAATGCGCCGGTCGCGATGGCACTGCGCCCCGTCGTGGCGGACAGCGTGGGGCGCGACGGCACGCCGGGCGCGTTCGACAGTGAGAATCTCTACATCGAGGGGGACAATCTCGATGTGCTGAAGCTGCTGCAGGAGACCTATCTCGGTAAGGTGAAGATGATCTATATCGACCCGCCGTACAATACGGGATCGGACGCCTTTGTGTACGATGATGATTTTGCGATGGAGAGTGGGGAGTTCGTTGCGGCGAATGCTCCCTATGATGAGCATGGGAATGTGGTCTATGATTTCAAAAAGAATCTGGACAGCAACGGGCGCTTTCACACGGACTGGCTGAATATGATCTACCCGCGCCTCAGGGTGGCGAAGTCGTTGCTTGCAGATGATGGGGTTGTTTTTATATCCGTTGACTATAATGAGAATTTCAATATGCGAAAAGTCGCAGATGAAATATTGGGAGCACAGGCATTTATTGGTGAAATTTATTGGGAATCGAAAACAAAATCGCAGAATACCAAAACGGCGTATAACAAATTACAGCCAAAGGCAGAAATGATTTTAGTCTATGCGAAGGATCGTCAGCGACGATTCCGCTTGATTGAAAAAGGGGTAAAGGAGTATCCTTTCTCTGATGAGCGAGGTGTGTATCGTGAGTATCCTGTTGAGGTGATGAACGCATCGGGAGTACGCGGCAGGGAGTCGATGATTTATGAAATCAGCGACACAGTTTCCACTGTTTTCCCGCCAGCGGGAAAACAGTGGAAACTTGGGCAAGCCCAAGTTGCCACTTACTTAAAAAATGGGGATCTCTTTATTCGTGATGGAAAACCCATCATAAAGATGCGTCCAGATGGAGAGCGAAATGAGACAACCGAACCATTTTGGGGGTTCTTTGATAAGTCAATGGGGACGGCGGAGAGTGCGAAGAAGGAACTTAGTGAACTAATTGAAAATCATGGATTTGAAACAGTAAAGCCCGTTGAAATTATCAAACGACTGTGTTTTCATGCAACAGATAAAGACGCCATAATCCTCGACTTCTTCTCTGGCTCTGCCACAACCGCCCATGCCGTAATGCAGCTAAATGCCGAGGACGGTGGTCATCGGAAGTTCATTATGGTGCAGCTGCCTGAAGTAACGGACGAGAAGAGCGAGGCGTATCGCGCGGGCTATGAGAATATCTGTGAGATCGGCAAGGAGCGCATTCGCCGCGCGGGGGCGAAGATCGCAGCGACGGCGGGGGAGAAGGCGGCAGGGCTTGACCTCGGGTTTCGCTGTCTGCGGCTCGATACGAGCAATATGACCGATGTCTACTATGCACCCGATGCGGTGACGCAGGACGGGCTTTTCGCGCAGGTGGACAATGTGAAGGCGGATCGCACGCCGGAGGATCTGCTCGTTCAGACGATGCTCGATCTCGGCATCCTGCTTTCGTCGTCGATTGTGGTGGAGGAGGTCGCGGGCCGGCGCGTCTTTAACGTGGCGGACGGTTTTCTCCTCGCGTGTTTCGACCGTGATGTGACGGATGAGGTGGTGACGGCCATCGCCAAGCGAAGGCCCTACTATGCGGTGTTCCGTGATGCCTCGATGGCGGACGACTCTGCGCTGACGAATTTCGACCAGCTCTTTGCGGCCTATAGCCCTGCGACGGTGCGGCGGGTGCTCTGAGCTGTTGGTTTGAACTATTGAAATAGGCAAGAAGGCGAAATAGCAGCGCAGAAGACGTATTTGCTCGAATCAGTCTTTGTAAATTCGGTGAATAATAGGATAAAATTTGTGCAAAAAGGCGAAATAGCAGGTCAGAAGACGAATCTCTGCATTTTTTTCGTTGACGTATGGCGGTGCTTTGCATATAATAGAAATAGAAGGGGCACTATCGGTAAACGGTCAGCCCCACTAAATTCCGATTGAGATAAGATCCCCGCCTGAAGTTAGCAGCTACGAGGCGGGGTTTCTTATGCCTTCGATATTACGATGCAGATCGTAACGAGGAATACCAGCGAAAGAAATTCGTATGGTCCCATAGGCATACCCCCTTTATGATACAGGGGGCTGAGAACGACCGCCTACCATTTGTGATAGCGCCTAGACTCATTATATCATATCTGGCAGTGCGGGACTGCCTTTTTTATTGCGATGCTGCGGAAAATCTTCACTTGGCAAGGATGATCTCTGATGAAGTTTCACTTTACGGTGCAGCCGTACCAGACGGATGCGGTGGAGACGGTTGTGCGTGTGTTCGAGGGGCAGCCGTTCGCCGCGCGTACGACGTATCTGCGCGATGTGGGGACGCGCGTGGCGCAGCAGGGGAATTTGCTGCCCGTGCAGGAGAGCTATACGAATGTGCCGCTTCTCACGGCGGAGGCGGACGATGGCTTTCGGAATGAAACGCTGCATCTGACGAAGGCGCAGCTGCTCGCGAATATCCGCAGTGTGCAGAGCGCACGCAATCTCCATCTGTCTGATACGATCTCTGCACCGCTCGGCGCGTGTGCGCTCGATGTGGAGATGGAGACGGGGACGGGCAAGACGTATGTCTATATCAAGACGATGTTCGAGCTGAATCGTCGCTATGGCTGGAGCAAGTTCATCGTGGTGGTGCCGAGTATCGCGATCCGCGAGGGCGTAAGGAAGTCCTTTGAGATGACGGCGGAGCATTTCATGGCGCACTACGGGCGGAAGGCGCTGTTCTTCGTCTACAGCAGTGCGAATCTGAACCAGCTGGACGCGTTCTCTGCTGATGCGGGGCTTTCGGTGATGATCATCAATACGCAGGCGTTCGCTGCCTCGCTGAACGAGGAGAAGTCGGTCGAGGGGCGCGGCGGGAACAAGGAGGCGCGCATCATCTACTCGAAGCGCGATGCGTTCGGCTCGCGCCGTCCGATCGATGTGATTGCGGCGAACCGTCCGATCCTCATTCTCGATGAGCCGCAAAAGATGGGAAAGAAGGGCTCGGTGACGCAGAAGGCGCTAGCGCAGTTCGCTCCCCTCTTTACGCTGAACTATTCGGCGACGCACGCGGAGCGTCACAATCTCGTCTATGTGTTGGATGCGGTGGACGCCTACAATGCACGCCTCGTGAAGAAGATCGAGGTGAAGGGGTTCGAGGTGAAGAATCTGCCGGGGACGGGGCGCTATCTCTATCTCGCGGAGATTGTGCTCTCGCCGAAGGTGCCGCCGCGGGCGCGGATCGAGTTCGAGGTGGCGCAAAAGGGCGGGGTGAAGCGCGCGCTGCGTATTGTCTCTGTGGGGGATAATCTCTGTCATCTCTCGGGCGGGATGGCGCAGTATGAGGGCTATGTGGTGGAGCATATCGACGCTGCGGCGGGGACGGTGCTTTTCCTGAACGGGACGGTGCTCCACACGGGGGATGTAGAGGGAGATGTGTCGGAGGCGGATCTCCGACGCGTGCAGATCCGAGAGACGATTGTTTCGCATTTTGAGAAGGAGCAGCGGCTTTTCGCGCGCGGGATCAAGACGCTCTCGCTGTTCTTCATCGATGAGGTGGCGAAGTACCGGCAGTATGATGCGGACGGGAATGCCGTGCTCGGGGAATATGGGCGGATCTTCGAGGAGGAGTACCGTGCGGTGATGAATGAGCGGCGCGATCTCTTTGACCCTGCGTATATGAAGTATCTGGACGATGTGCCCGCGGAGAAGGTGCACGCGGGGTATTTCAGTATTGATAAGAAGACGGGGCGCGAGGTGGACAGCAGTCTGAGGCGCGGCTCGGATCTGTCGGATGATATTTCGGCGTATGATCTGATCCTGAAGGATAAGGAGCGGCTGCTGTCCTTTGATGAGCCAACGCGCGTGATTTTCTCCCACTCGGCACTGCGTGAGGGCTGGGACAATCCGAATGTGTTCCAGATCTGTACGCTCAAGCACGCGGCGAGTGTGACGGCGAAGCGGCAGGAGGTGGGCAGAGGGCTGCGCCTCGCGGTCGATCAGACGGGTCAGCGAATGGATCGGACGGTGCTGGGCGATGTGGTGCATGAGGTGAATGTGCTGACGGTGATTGCGAGCGAGAGCTATGCGGGATTCGTCGGCGATCTGCAAAAGCAGATGGAGGCGGAGCTGTACGAGCGTCCGAAGGCGGCGACGGAGACCTACTTTGCCGGAAAGACGGTGAAGACAGCGGATGGTTCTGTGGTTCAGCTTGATAAAACGCAGGCGCGTGCCATTTATAAATATCTCCTGCGCCATGACTACATCGACGATGATGACCATGTGACGGAGGACTATCGCACGGCACTTGCGGCGGGGACGCTCGCGCCTCTGCCCGAGGCGCTCGAGCCGATGACGGCAGGCGTGCACACGCTTGTGCAGGCGATCTATGATGAGCGTGTGCTGCGCACGATGATTTCGGATGCGGGGGCGACGAAGACGCCGGAGAATCCGCTGAATGATCGGTTTTATCGGAAGGAGTTTCAGGCGCTCTGGAAGAGGATCAATCACAAGTACGCCTATACGGTTTCTTTTGACTCGCGCGAGCTGGTGCGGGCGGCGATCGACCATATCAATGCCGAGCTGCGTGTCAGCCGTCTCCAGTATACGATTACCTATGGCGGGCAGCAGACGGATCTGGATGCGCAGATGGTGGCGGATGGTACGAGTTTTAGCTATGGCAAGAGTCGGACGCGTACGCTGAAACGTGCCCAAGGGGCAACGGTGACGTATGATCTCATCGGACGGGTCGCGGCGGGGACGACGCTCACGCGGCGGACGACGGCGGAGATCCTGCGGGGGATTAAGGCTGAGGTGTTCGCGGGCTATCGCTATAATCCCGAGGAGTTTATCCGCACGGTGACGCGGCTCATCCTCGAGCAGAAGGCGACGACGGTCATCGACCACATTACGTACAATATGGGGGCGGGCAGCTATGATTCAAGTATTTTTATGACGGAGCGGCGCCCGCTCGTGGAGGCATACGAGGCGAAGCGCGCGATTCAGAAGTATCTCTTTCCCGATGGACAGGTGGAGAAGCGGTTCGCCGAGGCGATGGACGGGCAGGAGGAGGTGCTCTGCTATGCGAAGCTCCCGCGTGGGTTCAAGATCCCAACGCCGGTCGGGAACTATGCGCCGGACTGGGCAATCGTCTTTCATGAGGGAACGGTGAAGCATATCTATTTCGTCGCAGAGACGAAGGGCTCTCTCTCTACACTGCAGCAGCGTCCCATCGAGCAGGCAAAGATCGCCTGCGCCAAGCGGCTCTTTGAAAAGCTGAACGACGTCGTGGTCTATGAATGCGTGGACGATTTCAGAACCCTCATGAATCGCGTGATGCGGTGAGGGAGGGTGTGATTCCTTAAAGGAGGCCATACGATGCTGGGGGCAACCATTGGCGATATTGTCGGCTCGCGGTTTGAGTTCGACAATCATCGCAGCAAGGATTTTGAGCTTTTTGCGGAGGGCTGTTTTGCGACGGATGACAGCATTATGACGCTGTCCGTGGCGAAGGCGATCATGGAGACGCAGAGGGAGGCAGCGGACGCGTCGGCGGCGGATGCCGCGGGGCTCTCGGATGCAGGAGATGCGGAGGAGGCGTTTTATGCGCGCCTGCGCGCGAATGCGGTGTACTGGATGCGGAGCATCGGACAGCACTATCCCGACTGCGGCTATGGCGGGCGGTTCTACTGGTGGATGTTCATCACCGATAACCCTGCGCCCTACGACAGCTTCGGCAACGGTGCGGCGATGCGCGTCAGTCCCGCGGGATTTGCCGCGCGCAGTATGGAGGAGGCCATTGCCCTCGCCAAGGCGGTGACGGAGGTCACGCACAACCACCCCGAGGGGATCAAGGGCGCGGAGGCGACTGCCGTCGCTGTCTATATGGCGCGGACGGGGCACACGCAGCAGGAGATCGCCGCCCATATCGTGGAGCACTACTACGCGCTCGACTTTACCATTGACGAGATTCGCGGGGACTATATTTTTAATGAGACCTGCCAGCATACTGTGCCGCAGGCGATTGAGTGCTTCCTCGAGTCATGCTCCTTTGAGGATGCCATCCGCACGGCGATTTCGCTCGGCGGTGACAGTGACACCATTGCTGCGATCACGGGCGCGATCGCTGAGGCGTACTACGGCATCCCCAACACGATCCGCGCGCAGGCACTCTCCTATCTCGACGATCGCCTCCGTCCCATCTATGATGAATGGGAGGCGCGCTATGGGATGGAGCAGCGAGCACACTGAGAGCTGAGCGAACAGAAAAGCTCCCGCGCGCCGGCAGCGGCGGGAGCATCGGCCAAATGGAGGGCATACAATGAAAAAGGCAATCGTCGTTGTGGATATGCAGAACGACTTCGTGGACGGCGCACTCGGCACGGCGGAGGCGCAGGCAATGCTGCCGCGCATGGTGGAGAAGCTGACGGCGGCGCGTGCGGCGGGGACGGCACTCGTCTTTACCATGGATACGCACGGCACGGACTATCTCACGACGCAGGAGGGAGAGCATCTGCCCGTCCCGCACTGCATTCGCGGCACGGCGGGCTGGGCGATCGTGGAGGCACTCCGCCCCTTTGCCGATGCGGCGGCCGCCGTGATCGAAAAGCCCACGTTCGGCGCGACGGCACTCCCCGCCGCCCTCGCGGACTACGATGCGATCGAGTTCGTCGGGCTCTGCACGGATATCTGCGTCATCTCGAACGCCCTCCTCGTGAAGGCGTTCTACCCCGAAAAGCGCATCAGTGTCGACGCCGCCTGCTGCGCGGGCGTCACGCCCGAGAGTCACACGACCGCGCTCAACGCGATGCGGGCGTGCCAGATCGAGGTGCGCGGGTAGGCGTGCATGTTTTGAAAAATGATGGTGAGCCGACAGGAAGGAATTTGTTTTGCCGGCGTTGATTTACTGCGTTTGGTCGGTTAAAATACGGGAAAGGAGACGCTTGGATGAAGGACTGGAAAGACCTGACGATCAGTGACGACTATATGTTCAAGCTGATTATGAGTCGTAAGCGCATTTGCAAGCAGATGCTCGAACGGATTCTTCGCATCGAGATTAAGGA
>JABZYJ010000097.1 GCA_015265235.1 Selenomonas sp.
GGCGAGCACCGCACCGTCTGCATCCTCCTCCGTCGCCGTGAGCACCGCCACCCCGTCCCGCAGCGCCGCCTGCGACGTGATCTCATCTGCACGCACCGTCAGATGCGCCACCGTCCCCATCACGATCCGCGTCTCCTCCGCCGTCACATCGCCCCCGCATCCGCCGAGGAGGAGTGCCATAGCAAGCAGAAGAACAGTGGGCGACTTGAACAACCGAAAAAACTTTTGTATCATAGATAGGAATCCTTTCTTCAGCGACGATATCATATCGCCAAATCTTTCATCCGAGGTGACTCATGCCATCCAGATTTCACGAAATTCTTCGCTTCCTCCTCGTCGGCGGCGGCTGCTTCCTGCTCGACTACGGACTGCTCTACGTTCTCACAGAGTACGCAGGGCTCTACTATCTCCTCTCGTCGGGGATCTCCTTCAGCGTCTCCGTCTTTGTCAACTATCGCCTCTGCCTCATCTACGTCTTTCACGGCGCATCCGCCGAGACGCGCCGCGCAAAAATGCTCTTCTTTGGCTCGAGCATCGCAGGGCTCGTCCTCAACCAGCTCCTCATGTGGGTGCTCGTCGACGGGCTCAGCGTCTACTACATGCTCGCCAAGATCATCGCCGCCGGCATCGTCACCGTGTGGAACTACGTGCTCAAACGCCGTGCCCTGCGCGGCTAATGGTGCACCGATATCCTGTATTCTAACAACATCCCGCGCGCTGTGCAAGCACGGGAATGCCATCATACAGTCCGTTCTGATGCAGCAGCGAACACACAGCTCCCCTCCCCCGCTCCGGCAGGGGAGCTTTTTTTACACTATTCCTCCCTCATACTCCGCAATATTCAGTAAAGTACTTCTTTTATCCAAAAAGAAGGAGTTCCTTCCTAAAAAACGAAATAGGAAAACATTATAGGATTTATTTATAATCGAAATAGATTCTATGTATCATTAGGAGGGGAAAGCAATGGCAATGGAAATCTCACGCCGCACCTTTATCAAGGGAACGGCGGCGGCGGGCGTTGTCCTCATGTCCGGTGCCTATCTCGGCTGCGGGGGAAAGAACATCCCGGAGCAGGTGCGGCGCGGCGACGTGACCTACGACGTGCTCGTCATCGGCAGCGGCGGCGCAGGGATGCGCGCAGGGCTCGCAGCGGCGCAGAACAAGGATCTGAAGGTCGCTGTCCTGACGAAGCTCGTCCCGACGCGCTCGGCATCGACGATGGCGCAGGGCGGCATGAACGGCGTGACGGGCGTCACCGATCCCAAGGACAGTGTCGAGTCGCACACATTCGACACGATCAAGGGCGGCGACTATCTCTGCGATCAGGACGCGGTCGAGTATTTCGCGGAGAACGCGGGCAAGACGATCTACGAGATGGACTACATGGGCTATCCGTACAACCGTCAGAAGGACGGTCACTTCCATCAGCGCAAGATGGGCGGCTCATCCTATCCGCGCGCAGCATACTTCGAGGATCGTGCGGGACACGCCATGGTGCACGCACTCTTCGAGCAGTGCCTCGCACACAATATTGACTTCATCTCCGAGTGCCAAATGCTGGAGATCAGCATGACGGATGCCGGCAAGCTCGCGGGCGTCATCGCAATGGATATGCGTTCGGGCGACCTCATCGGCATCCCCGCGAAGACCATCATCATTGCCACGGGCGGCTACGGACGCGCCTACTGGGTGCGTACCTCCAACCCGTACAGCTCGACAGGCGACGGCATCGTCGCAGGCATGAACGTCGGCATCCCGTTCAAGGATCCCGAGATGGTGCAGTTCCATCCGACGGGGCTCTCCGTCAATGGCGTGCTGCTCTCCGAGTCCAGCCGCTCCGAGGGTGCACAGCTCTTCAACAAGAACGGCGAACGCTTCATGTCGAAATACGCCCCCGAGAAGATGGAGCTCGCGACGCGCGACATCGTCGCACGTGCCATCGCCACGGAGATCGAGCAGGGACGCGGCATCGGCGAGGGTCTGACCGCCGGTGTCTACCTCGACTTTACAAAGATCCCGCCCGAGCGCATCCACGAACGCCTCGGGCAGGTATACGACCTCGCAAAGCGTTTTGCGGGCGTTGATATTACGAAAGAACCTGTTCTCATCAGCCCGACCTGCCACTACTCCATGGGCGGACTTGAGATGGCCGACTACAAGACGGGCGCGACGCGCATCCCCGGCATCTTTACGGCGGGCGAGTGCAGCTGCGTCTCCGTCCACGGCGCGAACCGCCTCGGCGCAAACAGCCTCTCCGAGGTGCTTGTCTTCGGCAAGACGGCAGGCGAGGGTGCCTCTGCCTACGCCAAGGAGCATCACGGCTACGAGGGCAGTCAGGATCAGCTCGCCGCCGCGTGCGTCAAGTGGAAGAATCACTTTGACAAGGTGACCGCGCGTCCGCATACGACAAACCGCACGGTTCCCGAGATCCGTGACGCCATGGTCAATACCATGTGGTACAAGGCGGGCGTCTTCCGCGACGGTGCGCAGCTCGAAGCGGCATCGAAGGAACTGCGCGCACTTGAGGAGGACTACAAGAACTGCTATGTCGGCGACAGCTCCCATGTCTACAACACCGCATTCGAGCAGTATGTCGAGCTCGGCAATCTCCTGCAGATCTCCCATGCCATCGTGCAGGGGGCAGCGGCGCGCAAGGAGAGCCGCGGCGGACACTCGCGCCGCGATTTCCCGAAGCGCGACGACGTGAACTTCCTCAAGCATACGCTGATCTACAAACAGCCGGACGGGAAGTACACGGCAGAGTACCAGGATGTCGTCATCACGAAGTATCCGCCGAAGGAAAGGAAGTATTGACATGGACGTAACACTCAAAATCCATCGCTATGTCGAGGGCAAATCGTGGGTGGACACGTTCACCGTGCCGCGCTCCACGGGGCTCACCGTCCTCGGCGCACTGACCTACATCAAGGAGCAGCAGGATCCGACGCTCTCCTTCACCTGCTCCTGCCGTTCGAGCATCTGCGGCGCGTGCGCCGTGCGCGTCAACGGCAACGCCGAACTCTCCTGCGAGGTACTGATCGACGACCTCACGGCACGCTATCAGAGCGACGCGCTCACGATCGAGCCGCTCGGCAACTTTCGCGTGATCCGCGACCTCATCGTCGACTGGGATCCAAAGTACGCGCGTCTCAAAAAGGTAAAGCCCTCCCTCCATCCGAAGGACGAGTTCACGGCGGAAACGGGCTGCCTCCAGTCCCCCGAGGACTTCAACAAGTACAAAAAATACGCAGGCTGCATCCTCTGCGGATCCTGCGTCTCCGAGTGCAATAAAAACGCGCTGAATCAGGACGACTTCCTCGATCCATTTGCCTTTGTCAAAGCGGAGAAGCTCGTTGCCGACTCGCGCAGCAAGAGCCCCGAGGAGCACCTGAAGGCGGTCATCGAGGCCGGGCTGTGGCGCTGCTTCAACTGTCAGGAGTGCACGGCGAAATGCCCGAAGGGACTCGATCCCGCCGGTGCCATCGAGAAGCTGAAGGCGGAGACCTTCAAGCATCACCTCGACGACAATGTCGGTGCACGTCATGCAAAGGCGATCTACGACGATATCCAGACCTCCGGCACACTCGACGAGTCGAAGCTCAACATCAAGTCCGAGGGCTACCTCATGTCAAGTCTGCGCCTGCCGATGGCACTGCGCCTCATGAACGTCGGCAAGATGGATCCGCTCGCCAAGCATCCCGTCAACCCCGACATCAAGACCATCGACGCCATTGTCAAGGCAGCAGAAAGCGCCGATAAGGAGGACGCATAATGAAGTACGCACTATTCCCGGGCTGCGTCCTCGACGGCGCGGCAGCCGAGGCATATACCTCGCTCAAGAAGGTCTGCGAAAAGCTCGGCATTGAAATCGAGGAGATTCCAAACTGGACGTGCTGCGGTGCATCCCACGGGCAGGGCGTGAACGACCTCGCCATGCTCGCCATAAACGCACGCAACATCTCCATCGCAGAGAATATGGGGCTCCCCATCCTCACCGTCTGCAACACCTGTACCCTGCAGCTGCGCACGGCGAAGTACCGTCTCGATCACGAGCCGGGGCTGAAGGATAAGGTGAACGCCATCCTGAAGGAGGCGGGACATCCATACGCATATCAGGGAACGAGCGACATCACGCATTTCCTCTGGGTGCTCGATGAGCATCCCGAGGTGCTCAACGGAAAGATCACGGATGCGCTGAAGGGGACAAAGGTCGCCTGCTACTATGGCTGCCACATTCTGCGCCCGAAACCGCAGATGAACTATGAGGAGGGCGACTATCCTGAGTCCTTCGAGCGGCTCGTACGCCGCCTCGGTGCGGAGCCCGTCTGGTTTGACGCGGGGCGCAAATGCTGCGGCTTCCACGCGCAGTTCACCGCCGAGCACGACGTACTGACCGTCACGGGACAGATCGCCGCAAGTGCGGCACATGCACAGGCCAATCTCATCGCAACGCCGTGCCCGCTCTGCCAGATGCAGCTCGATATGTACGGACCCGAGGGGCGTGATGCCGTCCACGGTGAGACCGATATGCCCATCCTCCACCTACA
Source organism: Selenomonas sp. (assembly GCA_015265235.1). Classification (GTDB taxonomy): domain Bacteria; phylum Bacillota; class Negativicutes; order Selenomonadales; family Selenomonadaceae; genus Centipeda. The sequence continues at coordinate 4,548 of JABZYJ010000097.1, forward strand.
GCAACTCGTCGGGCTCGCACTCGGCATGACACAGGAAGAGATCGGCTTTAACCGCCACGTCTTCGGCCGCAATAAGCTGAAGGTCGGCGCGTAATCACACTTTCTGCGCGCAGGAAACAAATTCACTCTCTACAAATAAGAATTACCCCCGATCACGTGCGTCCTACTGCGACGCAGCCATTGTATACAGCACAACGGAAATTATCGTGATCGGGGGTATTTTTTCATTTTATTCCAACATAATCAGAATTTAATGATACGAAATAAAGGAAATTGTCTATTATAATAGAATATAGACTGTGAATTCACTCTTATAAATTTGATTCAATAGATAAAATTGTCTTGCTATTTTGTCTGTTTTGAGTTACACTGAGCTCAAAGAACGAACGCTACATTGAATCGCAGATATATGAGCGTTTCTATTTTCATCTGCGTAAAGGGAGTGAATATCATGTTTCTGGAGGAGCGTCAAGAGCTCATCGTCCGCATGGTGGAGCGTGACGGCAAGGTTAAGGTCAAGGAGCTCAGCGCCAAATTCAAAGTCACCGAGGACTGCATCCGCAAGGATCTCGGGTCACTGGAGCGGCAAGGACGCCTCAAGCGCACCTACGGTGGCGCCGTGAAACTGACCCAAAGCGTTCACATGATTGAGGTAAGCCGTCATCGTCACATGGATGTCGAGGCAAAGCGGCGCATCGCGCAGGCAGCTGTCTCTCTCATCCACGACAAGGATATGGTCTTCCTCGACGTGTCCACGAGCAACCTTGCCATTGCAGAACTGCTCATGAAGAGCGACCGTGATCTGACTGTTGTCACGAACATGGTCGATGTGCTCGGCGTCCTGGCACGCAATCCCCGCATCGAGCTGATCTTTGCGGGCGGGCAGATCAACCGCGGACGTGACGGATTCTGGGGTGGGATGACGCAGGACTTCATCGGAAAGCTGAAGCCCGATATTGCCTTTGTCGGCGCCGTTGGTGTCAACGTTAAGGCAAACAGTGTCTCCACCTACGACATCGACGACGGCCTCAACAAGGCAACCATCATCGCACGCAGCAAGCGTTCCTACGTACTCGCGGAGGCGCGCAAATTCGCAGCGGACGGCAACTATGACTATGCACCGCTCAATTCCCTGTCGGGGTTCGTCACGGATACGGAACCACCATCCGATATTCGTGCCGCTGCCGCAGACCTGGGGGTTGATGTCGTACTTCCGTAATATCTCTCATTGATCGGACAGAACCGAGACGGACTTGCCGTCTCGGTTTTCTTGTGCGAAAATATAGGTGCTGTGCGTGCTCCTCGCAAACACTTCGTTGCAGAGTAAGTGAACATGATTGAACGGGCGAGAAAGTCGTGAGAGAACAACTTCATAGCCCCCCAACACATACAACATACAAGGAGAAACGATTGATTGATTTGCTGAAACACTGTACGCTCTGCCCGCGGCGCTGCGGCGTCGACCGCACGGCAGACAGGCGCGGGTTCTGCGGCGCAGGGCGGCTGGCGCGCGTCGCGCGCACGATGCTGCACACATGGGAGGAGCCCTGCCTCGTGGGAGCGCACGGCGCAGGGGCGGTGTTCTTCGCCCACTGCACACTCCGCTGTGTCTACTGTCAGAACCACGAGATCAGCCACGAGGGACACGGCAGAGAGATGACGGAGGAGGAGCTTGCGGCGGCGTTTCTCGCGCTGCAGGCGCAGGGCGCCGCAACGCTCGATCTCGTGACACCGACGCACTACACGCCGCAGATTCTCAACGCACTCGCGCGTGCACGATCAGAAGGGCTGACCATCCCTGTCGTCTGGAACACGGGCGGCTATGAGACGGAGGAGAATATCGCACGCCTCGCGGGCGCGGTGGACATCTACCTGCCTGATCTCAAGTACAACGCGGAGGAGAGCGGACGGCTCTACTCTGCCGCCCCCGACTACGCAGCGGCGGCGTTTTCCGCGCTCCGTGCCATGGTCGAGCAGGTCGGCGCACTGCAGTTTGCCGCGGATGGGCGTCTCCTGCGCGGCGTCCTCGTCCGTCATCTCGTCCTGCCGGGACATCGCCGTGAGAGCATTACCCTCGTGCGGCGTCTCTGGGAGGCGTTCGGCGACCGCATACAGCTCAGTCTCATGCGGCAATACACCCCACTCTATCGCGCGGAGGAGTTCCCGCCGCTCCACCGCCGGCTCACGACCTTCGAGTACGAGTCCGTCGTCGATGCCGCACGCGATCTTGGCATGACGCAGGTCTACGTGCAGGGTGCGGAGGCGGTCGGCACAGAGTACGTACCCGACTTTAGATAATGGATTCTTGTGCCCCCACCACCGCAAGCGGTCCCCCTCCCCCGTGATCACGGGGGAGGCTTTGGCGAACGACACATTTGTTTCCCTCGCCGATGCGGGGCGGCTTTCGGGAGGCCACCCTCACCGCAGGGCGCGCACCAGTGCCTTGCGAAGGAGATCGACGGGGAGCATCGTTGCAGCAAGGAGGAAGGCAATCGCCCAGCCGCCCGGATGGATGGGCGTACAGCTGAACATCGCACCGATCCATGCGCCGATCTCATTGGGGAGAAGCGGTGCATTGATGATGGCCGCCATGATGAGGACGATGCCGCCCCAGACCCGCAGAAATCCCGGATTTGCCCCGAGATCGCGGAAGATGCCGAAGCCGCTCGACCGCACGTTAAACCCGTTCATCAGCGAGGCCAGCACGAACAGCAGAAAGTACGCCGTGTACTGCTCCGCCTGCCCCGCAAAGCACGCGGCAAAAATCGGCTGCGTGAGGA
>JABZYJ010000098.1 GCA_015265235.1 Selenomonas sp.
CATCGGACGCTCGCCCCGGCGGACTTTGTGATCACGTCGGCGGCGGACTACGAGGCGGCGTGCGAGAAGGCGTATATCATCGCCGATCCCGAGCGGCGGCGCGCCATGATCTGTGAACAGATCACAGAGACGGCAAAGGCGTGCGGCGGCACGGCGGAGATCACGCCCGACCTCCTCGAGGAGGTGCTCTATCTCGTGGAGTATCCGACCGCACTCAGCGGCTCGTTCGAGGAAAAGTATCTGGCGCTCCCCGCCGAGGCGGTGATTACGCCGATGCGCGACCATCAGCGCTATTTCCCCGTCAAGGCGGCGGACGGCAGTCTCCTGCCCGCCTTTATCACGGTGCGCAACGGTGGGAAGGCACATCTTGATGTCGTGGCACACGGCAACGAGCGCGTGCTGCGGGCACGTCTTGCCGATGCGCAGTTCTTCTTCGATGAGGATCGCAGAAAATCCCTCGCAGAGCATCGGGAAAAGCTAAAGACGGTCGTGTTCCAGCGGGGGCTCGGCTCGATGTACGAAAAGACGGAGCGTCTCATGGCACTCACGACGGCGATTGTCGAGGAGATGGCAGCGGGTGATGCGGATGGCACCGCCCTCGCCGATGCGCGGCGTGCCGCCGAGCTCTCGAAGGCCGATCTCGTGACGGGCATGGTGACGGAGTTCACGGAGCTGCAGGGGATCATGGGACGTGAGTACGCCCTGCTCGATGGGGAGAGCCCCGCTGTTGCGCGTGCCATTGACGAGCAGTATATGCCGCGTTTTGCGGGGGACGAGCTGCCGCAGACGCCGCTCGGCGTTGCCCTCAGCGCAGCAGATAAGATCGACAATATTGTCGGGACGTTCAGCCAAGGCAGGATTCCGACGGGCTCGCAGGATCCCTTCGGGCTGCGCCGCCAGGCGCTCGGGCTCGTTCTCATGCTGATCGAGCAGGAGAGCACGATGCTCCTCTCCGACCTTGTCGATGAGGCATGTGATCTCTACGACCTTGAAGAATTTCGGGATAAGATGCAGGTCTATGTGGCGGACTTTATCCGTCTGCGCCTGAAGAACGTCCTCAGTGAGCGCGGTGTGCGCTACGATGTGCAGGAGGCGGTGCTGGGCGATGTGGATCTTGTCGCAGATGTCCCCGTGCGTGCCGCCTATGTGGAGCGTCTGCTCGCATCGGAGGGGGGCGAGGCGCTCGTGCAGTCCTTTGTCCGTGTCGGGAACATCGCCCGCAGTGTGACGGGCGGTACGGTGGATCCCGCGCTGTTCAAGGCAGAGGAGGAGGGCGCGCTGCTCTCCGCCTATCAGGCTGCGGCGGCTGCACGCGCGGAGGGCGAGGACACGCTTCCCGCCGAGCAGGCACTCGGGAGGGCGATCGACACATTCTTCGATGCGGTCATGGTCATGGACAAGGACGCGCGCGTCAAGGAGAATCGCCTGTCGCTCCTCAAGATGATCGACGACGATCTGCTGGAGACGGCAGATTACAGCAAAATTGTGCTGAACTAACAAGTAAAGCTGCTGTACGAAGGCCTTTCTATCTTCGTACAGCAGTTTTTTATCGGAGGGGTGATGGTATGCGGGTGAAGATGTGCGGCATGCAGACTGCAGCAGCGGCACGTGCGGCAGAGAAGGCGGGAGCGGACTACATCGGGTTTATCTTCGCGCCGGGCAGTCGGCGCTATGTCACGCCGGAGACGGCGCGCGAGATCGCGCGGGAGATGCAGCACGTGAAGAAGGTCGGCGTCTTTGTCGATGCGCCGATGGCGGAGGTGAATCGGATTGCCGCTGCCGTTGGGCTGGACTATGTGCAGCTCCACGGCCATGAGACAGCAGAGACGGCACGCATGGCAGAGCGTCCTGTCATCAAGGCGTACCGCTATGGCGACGACTTCGATACTGAGACGGCGAATGCCTATCCTGCGGAGATCATTCTCGTAGACAGCTACGTGAGGGGGGCGGCAGGCGGTACGGGGCAGACGTTTCGCTGGCAGGAAGCAGCACAGGAGATTGCGCGCGTCACGAAGCCCGTGCTGATCGCGGGCGGCATCACGGCGGCGAATGTCGGGGAAGTCATGGATACCTTTCAGCCATTCGGCATTGACGTATCGGGAGGGCTTGAGGAGGACGGCGTGAAATCTGAGGCGAAAATTGCGGCGTTTATGGCGGCGGTACGCACATCCCGATGATGTATTTCCTCGCGTGAACGCGAGCGACACACGGCTCATGTGCGCCCTCTCATTGACAAATGCCGCATTCTCCTCTAAGATAGACAAATACGCCGAAAGGCGCAGAATGAATCATTTGAAGGAGGTGCACAATGCGCGACATACTTGCTGAAATTGTGGCGAAGAAGCGCGGCATTGTTGCGGCGGCGAAGGAGGCCGTGCCGCTCGATGTACTGAAACGGGATCTGTCCTGTGGGACGTTCCGCATGGCGGAGCACTTCCGATGGCATGGCTGGGGGCTGATCGCCGAGTGCAAGCTGCAGTCGCCCGCCAAGGGACGGCTGACGACGGCGCACACGGTCACGGAACTCGCCGATATCTATACGGCAGCAGGCGCGGCCGTGCTCTCTGTGCACACCGATCCGCATTTTCTCGGCAGTAACGCGGACTTTTCCGCTGTGCGTGCGCGCGTAGATACACCGCTTCTGCGCAAGGATTTTATCATCGACCCCTATCAGGTCTACGAGGCGCGTGCGCTGGGCGCGGATGCTGTCCTGCTGATCGTGCGCATCCTCACGCTGGAGCAGCTGAAAGAGCTGCTTTACCTGACGTGGAGTCTCGGGATGGATGCCCTCGTGGAGGTGCATGACCGCCGTGATTTGGAGATTGCGCAGCAAACGTCGGCAGAATTCATCGGCATCAACAACCGCAATCTCGTGACCTTTGAGACAAGCGTCGAGACGACGCTTGCCCTCCTGCCCTATGCGGATAAGAACCGTACGCTCATCAGCGAGAGCGGCATCTTTGCCCGCGCGGATGCGGAGCGTGTCCGTGCGGCAGGGTGCAAAGGCGTGCTGGTCGGAGAGGGACTGGTGCGCGCGGCGGATGTCGGGGCGTTTGCAAGAGAACTGGTTGATGTTGGGACGAAGGAGCAATAATATATGAGCAAGAAGGGACGATTCGGCGACTATGGCGGGCAGTATGTGCCCGAGATCGTGATGCCGGCACTGAATGAGCTGGAAGAGGCATATCTGAAATACCGTGACGATGCGGCGTTTCAGGCGGAGTATCGCAGCTACCTCAAGGAGTATGCAGGGCGTCCGACGAATCTTTACTTTGCCGAGCGGCTGACGAAGCACTACGGCAAGGCGGACATCTATCTCAAGCGCGAGGATCTTCTCCATACGGGGGCGCATAAGATCAACAATGCGCTCGGTCAGGCACTCCTCGCACACCGCATGGGCAAGAAGCGTATCATCGCAGAGACGGGCGCAGGACAGCACGGTGTCGCGACAGCGACGGTGGCGGCACTCTTTGGGATGGAATGCCGCATCTTCATGGGGGCGCTGGACGTAGAGCGTCAGAAGCTCAACGTGTTCCGTATGCGTCTGCTCGGCGCGACGGTCGTCCCCGTATCGAGCGGTACGGGAACGCTGAAGGATGCGACGAGTGAGGCGATCCGCTACTGGGCGACGAACATCACGGATACCTACTATGTCATCGGCTCCGCCGTTGGTCCGCATCCCTATCCGATGATGGTGCGCGACTTCCAGAAGGTCATCGGTGAGGAGATCCGCGCACAGGCAGAGGAGAAATTCCACGCGAAACCCGACTACCTCGTTGCCTGCATCGGCGGCGGGAGCAACGCCATCGGTACGATCTATGATTTCCGCAACGATGCCGACGTGAAGAAGTTCTGCGTCGAGGGCGGCGGCCGCAGCGATGCGGACGGCGACAATGCCAAGACGCTCAGCGGCGGCGGCACGCCGGGCATCCTGCACGGGGCGTACAGCAACCTCCTGCAGAATGAGGACGGGCAGGTCATTGAGGCCTACAGCATCTCGGCAGGGCTTGACTACCCCGGGGTCGGTCCGGAGCATTCCTATTTTAAGGACGAGGGCATCGTCACCTATGTCTCCGTGACGGACAGAGAGGCACTCGATGCATTTCAGCGTCTCTCGCGCATCGAAGGAATCATTCCCGCGCTCGAGAGCTCGCACGCACTGGCGTATCTGGAGACGCTGATGCCACAGACCAAGGCAGGCGAGCGCGTTGTCGTCTGCCTCTCAGGACGCGGCGACAAGGACGTGCAGATGGTGGCAAAGGAGCTGGGGGAGGACATCGCATGAGCAAGCGGATGAATGAAAGACTCGCAAAGCTCCGCGCCGACGGACGGACGGGGCTTTACATCTACGTGACGGCAGGCTGCCCCAGTGCGGAGGCAACCGTGGACATCGTACGCCGTGCCGAGGAGGCGGGCGCCGATCTCATCGAGCTCGGCCTGCCGTTCTCCGATCCCATGGCGGATGGCCCCGTGATTCAGGCGGCAAGTGTCGAGGCACTGAAGAACGGCATGACGATGAAGAAGGCACTTGAGATCGTCAAGGAGATCCGCAAACACTCCGAGATCCCCATCGTCGGCATGGGCTACATCAACATGGTGAATCACTATGGGTTTGAGCGCTTTGTCACGGACTTCAAGGAAGCGGGGATGGACGGCGTGATCCTGCCCGATGTGCCGCACGAGGAGTCGGAGGAAATGCGCCGCATCTGCGCCGCGCATGACTTTACCCTGACGGAGTTCATCACGCCGGGAACGACGGAGGAGCGCATGGCGGAGACATGCCGTCATGCGGCGGGCTTCGTCTACTGCGTCTCGAACTACGGCGTCACGGGCGTCAAGGAGATCGACTACAGCATCATCGGAAAGGTCTGTTCTGCCGCACGCCGCTACACGGATATCCCGCTTGCTATCGGGTTCGGCATCGGTACGCCCGAGGCTGCCGCACGCGCCGCAAAGCAGGCAGACGGGGTGATCGTCGGCAGTGCAGTCGTCAAGCACATTCTCGACGGTGATATCGACGGCGGCATCCAGCTGATCGCTGCGATGCGCAAAGCACTCGACAACTGAACATTGCTGCCCACCGCTGTGACGTCGGTGGGCTTTACCATGTGAAAGGAGATCCTATGCCATGAAGTATCTGATTGATTCGGCAAATCTCGACGAGATTCGTGCGCTTTCGGAATATCTGCCGATCGCCGGGGTGACCAGCAATCCGAGCATCGTCAAGAAGGAGGGAAGTGTCCCGTTCTTTGCTCACATGCGGGAGATTCGCTCCATCATTGGCAATCTTCGCCCCCTGCATATCCAAGTGACGGCGACGGACTATGACGGGATGATGCGCGACGCAGAGGCGGTATTTCGTCATGTCGACGAGAAAGTATTCATCAAGGTTCCCGTCGACTTTGAAGGGGTTAAGGTCATCAAAGCCCTCCGCCGCCAGGGGGCAAATGTGACGGCGACGGCCGTCTACGGGATGGATCAGGCATTCATGGCACTGGAGGCGGGGGCGGACTGCATCGCCCCGTACTATAACCGCATGGAGGCGCTTGGCGTCGATGCGGCGTCTGTGATCGGGAACATTGCCGGCATTATTGCCCACTACGGCTATGAGACAGAGATTCTTGCGGCGAGTTTCAAGCAGCCCGCCCAGATCGATCGTGCAATTCTCGCAGGTGCGCATTCCGTCACCGTGGCTCCTGATGTTCTGCGCGGCATCTTTGCCAAGCAGGTCGTTGCGGATGCGGTGCAGGCATTCTCCGACGATTGGACGGGGCTCTATGGCGGGAAGACGCTTGCGGAGCTGTCAGACGAATGAGATCGTACCAATAAGGCAAAGAAGAGCGGCTGCACGCCCCTATCGGCTCGCTATGCTCGCCACTTCCCCCGCTCTGGCGGGGGAAGCTAAGATACCACAATCCTAGCCTCCCCCGTGCAACACGGGGGAGGGGGACCGCGTAAGCGGTGGAAGGGGCGCTTGTAGCGATACTGCGGACAATGACTAGGGGCTGTTACACGAAGCTAGAAAACTTCGTGCAACAGCCCCGTTTTGTGCTTTCGTGTAACGAATCTATGTGCTATAATAAATCCAGCGACTGGTGAATGTCGGTTTACTCCCTTTGTTGGGGTGATACACGTGATGCTTTTTGAAAAGCTATCGCTTCTGATTGCGGCGGCAACGCTCGTAAGAACGGCGTGTCTCATCATGGAGATGCGCCGTTTTTGATTCTGCTGCATGAGCGCATTGCATTTCGCCCGTGCTTTCGGTAGAATGAGGGCAAGGGTGCAGGAAAATAACACACACATAGAAGTGTATCAGAGGAGGATTTTATGTCCATCAAAAAGATTCTCATGTCAGCCGTATGCACGGTTTTCCTTCTGGTATCGACAGCATCGGCAGAAAACAAAGAGAACACAGAGCCCTGGACAGCACCGCTGGAGGCGGCAATACTTGAAGGGTTCGGCACACGATTCACAATATTACTGCCGCCGATCGAAGCCTATCGCATTGGCGTATTTTCGCCGTCCCCCGGTGACGGGTTTGGATTTATCGGGAACACATTCCCCGCCTCAGACAGCACAAGAGAAATCTACCTTGGCATCACAAGCGAGAATTTCCCAGCATCGTCTGCGCATAAAACTGCCGCCGACCGTCTCAATGAAAATGTGGACCGCTTTATTGCCAATATGCCTATGCTCAAATCAAAATCCTCTCATATCTCCCAAGATATATCCCTGTCACAGGACGGACACCCTGCACGACTGATTCGAATCGCACATGAAAACGAAGCCATTCGACGCGACCTTCTCTTTGTTGCTGCCGACAACAGGGAGTGGCGCATTGACATCCTCTATTATATCCAGGAACCACAACAGCGTACACGTATCGATACGATATTCTCCTCCATAAAAATTGATCGTTCAAATGCAACAGAGCCCGTGATCCACTTCGACGGATTCCAGCCGACAAAATCTTTCGAGGAATAATTCGCCCCCCCGCGCGCATCGGATGAAAAAGCCGCCATGCACTTTGAAGGATTTCAGCCCATCAAGGATTTTGAACCATAATCCTGCAAAATAAAAGGAGGCCTCCCATGGACAAGATCGCAAGACTCAAAGAAATCCTGGAGAGCAGCCGTCGTGCGGTCTTCTTCGGCGGGGCGGGCATGTCCACGGAGTCGGGGATCCCCGACTTTCGCAGTGCGGGCGGGATATACAGCGAGACGCTGCAC
>JABZYJ010000099.1 GCA_015265235.1 Selenomonas sp.
CTATGCGTCCGGTTTGTCTCCTTGACAGGACAAAAAATCTGCACCAATCCGACGGACTTCATTTTATCAGCGATTCCTTTATTTCCGATGTTCTCTCACGTACGCCTTTGCCGCCTTTAGCCGCACCTCAAAATACTCTGCCAGCCGCTCCTCTAGAAGTGCGACATCCCTCTCCCCCGACGCGTGCCCCGGATTCTCGTAGAGCGTCCGCGCCCAGTCCTCTCCCGCCCGCAGATAGAACGTCATGATCGGCACCGCGCGCGCCTGCTCCTCCGTTCCCTCCGGCAAATAGTAGAATGTTATCCTGCGCCCATGTGCCTCCGTGAGGAGCGTATCGTCACCCTGTGGGCGATAGAGCGCGTGCAGCGCACGGCACAGATCGACAGCATCCGCTCCGCGTGCCTCATGGAGAAAGATAAAATCGCCCTGATCAAAAAGCGGCGCTCCCTCGTGCATCACATGATTCTCGCGCAGCGCTGCCGCCTCCGCGGGGGACGCCGCCCTGAGAGGAACGTCAGCCGTGACAGCATTCACCGCGGGATAGAGATGGGCGAAATAGGCCTCTGCATACGCCGCAGCGGCATCTGTATCGCGGTAAAGGAAGGGCTAGGGGAACTGTGCGCGCTGGATCTCCGCCACAGCATTAAAGCGGATCCCGTTCCCCGCATCATAGAGCGCATAACGATTCCTCTGAAACGGCTTTTCCCGCAGCGTCTGCTCGCCCTCCGGCACGACCTGCGCCCCATAGGTATGAAATTTTCCATTCACCATCGCAGCGACCTCATCCGCCGTAGCGGGATCACTGTTTTCCGTGACGAAAAAATCACAGCCCGACAGCACGGAGCAGAACAGAGCGAGCACCGAAAGACAGAAACGCCGCTTCATATCACACCTCTCACGTAGTGCCCGCCGCGCACACAAATCTTGCCCAGATCGATCGATACGCGTCCTCCACATCATGCACATAGCCGGCGGCATCCGTCAGCGGTGCGTGCCGCAGCATCGTACGCAGATTTCGCCGCAGTGCGCGCAGCGTATCGGGCGCAGCGGCAAGCCCCGCCGCGATCCGCACATAGTCCAGAGGCGTCTGCGCAACGAGCTCGGGAAGATGCGCATTCGTGAGGAGACTCACACCGAACCGTGCGCCGTGGCTCTCCCCTGCGAGCGTCACCACGGGTACACCCATCGAGAGCGCCTCACAGGTCGTAATCCCGCCCGTATAGGGAAACGGATCGAGCGCGATATCCACATCCCCGTACTCCGCCAGATAGCCGCGGCTGAACCCGCGCATCTCGACACGCACGGCGGGAATCCCACAGCGCGCGAGACGCTCCGCGACCATCGCGCGCCCCTCCCCATGGTCAAAGATCTTGCTCTTGACGAGGAGACGCGCCCCCGGCACCGCATCCAGCACCTGCCGCCAGAGGCACAGCACCTCATCCGTCACCTTATTGAAATTATTGAATGAGCCGAACGTCACGTATCCCCTCTGCTCCATCGGCGGCGGCATGACAGGGGGCAGATCATCGGGCAACGTATAGCAGAAATGACTGTGCGGCAGACGGATAATCTCCTCCGTCATCGCATCATCTCCCACCCCCGGCGGATCGACATACACATCCGAGAGCATATAGTCCACCGCAGACAGCCCCGTCGTATTAAAATAGCCGATCCCCGTCATCTGCACGGGCGCGGGACGGTGCGCGAGAACGGGCAAGGCGTTCCCCTGCGTATGCCCCGCGAGATCGACGAGAACATCCACCTCATCATGGCGGATGAGCGCCGCCGTCTCCGCCGCAGAGCAGCCGCGGACATTATGCCACACATCCACCGCGGTGCGCATCTCCGCCGAGAGCGCATCCTCCGCGCAGCGCGCGTAGCAATAGACGGCAAATTGCGTGCGGTCATACTGCGTGAGGAGCGGGCGCACGAGCCGTCCGACGGGATGCACACAGAGATCGGGCGAGATATAGCCGATGCGGATGCGCGCATGCCCACGCATGGCGTCCGCCGCCCCCGCCTGCGGCAGGACATCGGCAAAGAGTGCATCGTAGCCGTACGCGAGCCCCGCATAGAGCGGGCGCAGATACGTCGGCAGATAGTTCACGGCAAAGAGCGCGTTGCTGTACTCCACTGCCCGCTGGGCACGCCCCGTCTCCAGCTGTGCAGACGCGAGAAACGCCGCGACAGCCTCCTGTGCCTCCCCCGCCTCCGTCAGCGCCGCGCCGAGGAGACTGTACGCACTCGCGAGAAACACCGCATCGTGCGCACGGCCTTCCTCCTCCTCTGCCATCCGCCGTTTCAGCATCTCGATCAGCGCGCGCAGATGCGCGATCTCCGTCGCGAGCTTCCCCTCCGCGCGGTCGATATAGACCTCCTGCCGCGCCGCGCCCGCATGATCGGGACACATGGTGCGGATGCGTGCGACCTCCGCCCGCGCCGCCTCGTATGCCCCCGTCTGCGTCAGCGCAGCGGCGAGAACATAGCGCATCTCCACATCCTCGGGCAGAACCGTCAGCAGCTCCTGCGCGACATCCGCCGCACGCGCATACTCCCGCCTCTCGTAGAGATCATTGGCACGCAGGAGAATCTCCTGCCGCAGCGCCTGCACATCGTCCATACCATCCCGCCTTTCACAATATAACCTCTATTCGACGAGAGGAAGAAGAATCCCTTTTCTCCCCGCCCAGCAGAGAGCCCCTGCCTTTTGACAAAATATCGTGAGACCATGCTGTGCGCAGCCCCAAACATGGACTTTTCCCCGCGAAAATGCTATACTTAGTGTGTATTTCTATGGAACGAACACAAAGAGGTGACATATTGGATCTGGACTTTGGACAGGGGCGCATCGTCCCCGTCAACCTCGAACACGAGATGAAAAACTCCTACATCGACTATGCGATGAGCGTCATCGTCGCGCGCGCCCTTCCTGACGTACGCGACGGCCTAAAGCCCGTACACCGCCGCATCCTCTATGCGATGCAGGGCTCGGGCATGACCAGCAACAAGCCGTACAAAAAATCGGCGCGCATCGTCGGTGAAGTGCTCGGTAAATATCACCCGCACGGCGACAGCTCCGTCTATGACGCCATCGTCCGCATGGCGCAGGACTTCTCCATGCGCTACATGCTCGCGGACGGCCACGGCAACTTCGGCTCCGTCGACGGCGACTCCGCCGCCGCCATGCGCTACACCGAAGTGCGCATGTCAAAAATCGCCGAACTCATGCTGCGCGACATCGACAAGGAAACCGTCGACTTTACGGATAACTACGACGGCTCGGAGAAAGAACCGACCGTCCTCCCCGCGAAATTCCCGCAGCTCCTCGTCAACGGCACTGCGGGCATTGCCGTCGGCATGGCGACCAACATCCCGCCGCACAACATGGTCGAGGTCATAGACGGCACCCTCATGCTCATCGACAACCCCGACACCACCATCGACGAGCTAATGGGCGTCATCAAGGGACCCGACTTCCCGACTGCGGGGCTCATCCTCGGCACCGAGGAAATCCGCAAGGCATACACCACAGGCCGCGGCGTCATCAAAATGCGCGCACGCGCCCACATCGAAACGATGAGCAATGGCAAACCGCGCATCATCGTCACCGAACTCCCGTATCAGGTCAACAAAGCGCGCCTCATCGAAAAAATCGCCGAACTCGTCCGCGACAAACAGATCGACGGCGTCACCGACCTGCGCGACGAATCCGACCGCAGCGGCATGCGCATCGTCATCGAACTGCGCCGTGACAGCGCGCCGAACGTCATCCTCAACCAGCTCTACAAACACACCCAGCTGCAGGACAGCTTCGGCGTCATCATGCTCGCGCTCGTCGACGGACAGCCCGTCATCATGAACCTCAAGCACGTCCTTGAGCACTACATCGACCATCAGGAAACCGTCATCACGCGGCGCACACAGTACGAACTGGCGAAGGCAGAGGCACGCGCCCACATCCTCGAAGGACTCACCATCGCCCTCGACCACCTCGACGCCGTCATCACCACCATCCGCGAAAGCCGTACCGCAGACATCGCGCGCACGGCACTCATGGACGGCTTCAAACTCACCGAGAAACAGGCACAGGCCATCCTCGACCTCCGCCTCCAGCGCCTCACCGGCCTCGAGCGCGAGAAAATCGAAGAGGAGTACCAAGAGGTACTGAAACTGATCGAAGAACTCAAGGGCATCCTCGCCGACCGCACGAAAGTCCTCGCCATCATCAAAAACGAGCTCATCGAAGTGCGCGACAAATACGGCGACGAACGCCGCACGGAGATCACCTTCGACGCGAGCGAAATGGACGTCAAAGACCTCATCGCTGAGGAAGACGTCGTCGTCACCCTCACCCTGAACAACTACATCAAGCGCATCCCGCTCGACACCTACCGCCGCCAGCGGCGCGGCGGCGTCGGCGTGCGCGGCATGGGGACCAAGGAAACCGACATCGTCAGCGACCTCCTCATCACCACCACGCACCACGACATCCTCTTCTTTACGAACCGCGGGCGCGCCTTCGTCCTGAAATCCTACGAAATCCCCGAGAGCGGACGGCAGGCAAAGGGCACGGCCATCGTCAACCTCCTCGCCGTCGAAAACGACGAGCGCATCACCGCCGTCATCCAGGTCAAGGAATTCCGCGCCGACCGCTACCTCTTCCTCGGCACCAAGCACGGCGTCGTCAAGAAAACACCGCTCTCCGAATTCGGCAACATCCGAAAGAACGGCCTGCGGGCAGTCAACCTCGACGAGGACGACGAGCTCATCGGCGTCAAATTCACCGACGGAGAGAACCGCATCATGCTCGGCACGCGCGGCGGCAAGGCGATCACCTTCCCCGAGGACGGCGTACGCTCCATGGGACGCGTCGCGCGCGGCGTGCGCGGCATCACCCTTGCCGACGGTGACGAAGTCGTCGCAATGGACGTTCTGCGCAGCGACTCCGAGGTACTCACCGTCACCGAGGGCGGCTACGGCAAGCGCACCACCGCCTCCGAATACCGCACACAGACACGCGGCGGCAAGGGCCTCATCAACATGAAGGTCACCGAAAAAACCGGTCCCGTCGTCGGCATCCGCGTCGTCCGTGAGAACCAGGAACTCATGCTCATCACCACCGAGGGAATCGTCATCCGCACCAGCGTCGACGAGATCTCCCTCATCAGCCGCAACACCCAGGGCGTCAAACTCATGACCATCGCCGAAAGCGACCGCGTCGCCTCCATGGCAACCATGAACCGCATCGTCGACAGCGCAGGTGAGTGAGTAAAAACTACATATCAAAAAGCATCGCTTCTTTTCACAGAAAGCGATGCTTTTTTTGCAGAATCACCGATATGTCCCTAAATATTCCTCCCAAACCTCCTCCGGCACGAGCCGCCCGCCCGTCGCCCATGCGATATGCGTCGCACGATGGAGGCGTTCCTCCGTCAGACCATGCGCTGCGCAGTAGTCACGTGCCGCAGGGCAGCGCAGGAGTCCGACGGGACCCGCGAATGCCGCACAACTCGACGGCTCGATGCGGATCCCCTCACTCGCATCGAGATCGCGCAGATAGTCGTAGAGATGCGCCTCAGAGACCGTAAACACTCCTGCCATGTGATTCGTCATCATGCGCGTCACGAGACTCGACGGACTCGCACAGGCAAGCCCGTCCGCATCCGTCCTTCCCGCCAGACCGATATCATGCACATTGGCACGCTCAAATCGCTGCGTCGCGACCCCGAGAAGAACCGAGGGACACTGTGCCGGCTCCACGAAAAAACAATGCACATCATCATGGTAGAGCCGCCGCAGCCCATAGGACACACCGCCCGGGGCACCGCCGACCCCGGCGGGAATATAGACGATCAGCGGATGCTCACGGTCCACCGTGATCTCCTGCGCCCTCAGCTGCGCCGCGAGACGCTCGGCCGCGACAGCATAGCCGAGGAACAGATCAACGGACTTCTCATCATCGACAAAGTGACTCATGGGATCCGCATCCGAGGCACGTCGCCCCTCCGCCACCGCACGCGAGTAGTCATCCGCATACTCGATCACCTCCACGCCATGCACGCGCAGGAGATCCTTCTTCCACTGCTTCGCGTCGGCCGACATGTGTACGCGCACATGGAAACCGATCGCCGCACTCATAATGCCGATGGACATACCGAGATTGCCCGTCGAGCCGACCTGCACCGTATAGCGCGCAAAGAAATCCCACAGATCGGCAATCTTTGCATAGTCATCATCCCATGTCAGGAGACCCGCATCCATCGCCAGCCCTTCTGCATGCTTCAGCACCTCATAGATCCCGCCGCGCGCCTTCACCGAGCCCGCAATCGCGAGATGGCTGTCCATCTTCAGCAGGAGACGCCCCGGAATCTCTGCTCCGTATGCATCAGAAAGCCGCACCTGCATCGCAGGAACCGCGCGCAGCGGCGACTCGATGAGACCATCCGTCTCCGCCGTCTCCGGAAAAGCGCGTCGGATAAATGGAGCAAAGCGACGGAGCCGTGCCGCCGCATCCGCAATATCCTCATCCGAAACGACGAGCTGCGACAATCCATCCACCACATCAAAGGGCAAGAGACGCGGATTGACCCACACCGTCTCCTCGGCAGCACGAACAGCAGCAGGAACAACATCATCTGCGATAAAAGCATCTGTATTCATATCATTCTCCTACGATCAATGGAAGGAACAACATTCTAATATAAATCATGATCGACGTTCAATACAGGACATACGCACCTTAAAAATCCCCTTTTTCAGCGGCGCAGAGCTGTCTGCCATGACGCCGCTGCGGTGCACGTCCGAGGGCAGGCAGACGAGGAAGTCACCGGGGTGCATGACAACACTGGCATCTACCTCCCCCGCTGCGGGGATAAAATCACGCGCAGGGTCATAGTCCCCCATCTCCATGCGCTCGATGGCACTGACATCAATGCGCTCCGTCCCCGCAGCGAGGACATGGACATCGGCATAAATGCGGTGCGCCTCCCAGATCTTCTCCGCGCGTATTCCCGTCGTATAGTGGGCGATATTGACGTAGAGATCATCGCCCTTGATCTCCTGCCGCCCCTCCGGGAACGACCCGAGATCATGCGTCCGCGCATAGG
>JABZYJ010000009.1 GCA_015265235.1 Selenomonas sp.
GTGCGCGTGACGCGTCGCCTCGACATGAAAGGTGATGATGTCCGCCCCTGCGCGCGCAAAACTCTCAATGTGTGTCTCTGGGTGCTCGACCATCAGATGCACGTCAAAGACCGCCTTGGACACCTTGCGCAGACTCTCGACCACACATGCACCCATCGTGATATTCGGCACAAACGTCCCGTCCATCACATCGATGTGGATGTACTCTGCTCCCGCTTCCTCGACGCGGCGCACCTCTGCCCCGAGATTCGCAAAATCCGCCGAGAGGATGGACGGCGCAACAATCGTTGGACGCGCAACGTGGATATGCTCCTCTTCCTCCATCATCTCTTCTTCGTATTCGTGTTCATGTGCCATGGATCTGTCTCCTATTTTCTAGCCGACCGAATTTCTTTGAGCAGTGCGATGTAGGCATCGTACCGCTCACACGCGAGCCGCCCCTCCTCTGCCGCCGCCTTGACGGCACAGTCCGGCTCATGACTGTGGCTGCACGGCGTAAAGCGGCAGCCCGGAAAATGCAGGAACTCAGGAAAGCAGTCCGCGAGGTCGTCCGCTGCGACGCCCGTCAGTTCCTGCTGCGTAAAGCCCGGCGTATCGACGACATAGCCGCCCACAAAGGGAAGGAGTTCGGCGCGGCGCGTCGTATGCCGCCCGCGTCCGATTTTCTCACTGACCGCACCCACCGCCAGACCGAGGGACGAATCCATCGCATTGAGCAGGGAGGATTTTCCTGCACCCGACGGTCCCGCAAAGACGGTGATCTCACCGCTCAGTCTTTCCCTCAGTGCCGCAATGCCCGTCCCCTCTGCTGCCGAAACAGGAAGGACAGGATACCCCGCCGCTTCGTACGGCGCGCAGAGGTGCGCTGCTGCCTCCCCGTCGATCAGGTCAATCTTATTGATGCAGAGTACGATGCTTTGTATGCCGCTGTGCTCGGCAAGCACGAGAAAGCGACTGACGACGAGCGGATGCGGGTCGGGTGACGCCGCCGCCACAGTGATGACGATCTGCGTGAGGTTCGCCACGCGCGGGCGCGCGAGGAGGGACGTACGCGGCTCCGCCCCCTCGATCACGCCTTCACCGTCTGTGCCGCACACTACGCGCACAACATCGCCGGGAAGCAGTGCATCCCGCCCGCGCATACTCTTGCCGCGCAGCTTACAGAGCATCTCCGTACCATCCACAGAGACGTGGACGACACTGTTGTAGACCTTCAGAATCCGTCCGTACTGATGCACAGCCGCCTCCCTACTCTGTCTTTTCCGTCTGGATGCGTCGTCCCGCAGGGTCTTTATCGCCCTTCTTCGGTTCGCTGTTTTTCCCGCTGCTCTTCGTCTCAGCGCCCTTGCCGCTTGAAACGGTCAGGCGCACGGCTGTGCCGGCCTCTGTCTCGGCCCCCGCCGCAGGCGACTGACGGATGACCGTCCCCTCTGCCTGCGTGCTCGTTTCCTCCGACGTGCCGCCGACCTTCAGGCCGCTGCCCTCCAGCATCGCGCGTGCGCGGTCAAGCGGGACGCCCTGCACATCGGGAACAGCAACCTTCTTGACCTTCTGCCCCTTGCTGACGGTGATATCAACACTCTGCCCCTTGCTGATGCGCGACCCGCTGCGCGGATCCTGCGAAATGACCGTGCCGCTGTCCTCATCCGAATACGTCTCGTATGCCGAGCCGAGGCGCAGCCCCATCTTTTCGAGCTTGCTGATGGCGTCTTCCTTTTTCAGTCCGCGCAGGTTCGGCATCTCAATCTCTTCGCCGCCCTTGCTGACGTAGATGGTGACTGTGCGCTCTTCCTTGACCGTCATGCCCGCCTCGGGTGTCTGTGAAACAACGATGCCGACGGGCACAGACGCATCATAGGTCTCCGCCACGGTGACACGCAGATGCTGATCCTCGAGGATCTGACGTGCGAGCGTCAGCTGTTTTCCCGTCACATCGGGCACAGTGACCTCGACTGAGCTCCAGAACTTGCCGAAACTGAGGAAAAAGCCGGTGAAAAAGCCCAAGAGAAGAACGAGGACAATGCCGAACTTAAACTTCTTTTTCTGATAGAACGGCCGCTCATTCACCGGTACGGGTTCCGTATTATCCTCCACCGGCACGGCGGCGTGAATCTCCTGTGCCTCCTGCGGGCTGAGGACGCGCGTCGCATCCGGATCAAAGGCGGGGACGGCGGTCGTCTGATCGCCGCGCAGCAGCTGCTCCGTATGGGCGATATCCGCCGCAAGGGTGCTGCTGTCCGGCCGCTGGGCGGGATCCTTCGCCATCATGCGGGCCACGAGGGCCTCAACGACGGGAGGAATGCCGGGCACGAGGCGGCGAAGCGGCTGCGGCTCCTCCTCGAGATGCTTGCGCGCAATGCTCACCGCCGTATTGCCGTCAAAGGGAATATGCCCCGAGAGCATCTCATAGAGGACAACGCCGAGGGAGTACACGTCGGACTTCGGCGTGATGATCGTGCCGCGTGCCTGCTCCGGGGAGAAGTAGTGCACTGAGCCCATGATGTTGTCGTTGTAGGTCATGGTGGACTCGGTGACCGCGCGCGCAATGCCGAAATCCGCCACCTTGACATTTCCGTCGGGCATGACGAGGATGTTGTGCGGCTTGATGTCGCAGTGCACGAGATTGTTCGCGTGCGCCTGTGCCAGAGCACCGGCAATCTGTTTTGCTATGTGGAGTGCCTGTGCCACAGGCAGCGCGCCCTCTTCCTTGATGCGTTCCTTCAGCGTACGCCCCGGCACATATTCCATGACGATGTAGTGACGCCCTTCGGCGACACCGACATCGTAGACATTGACGATGTTGGGATGCGTAATGCGCGCAGCAGCCTTTGCCTCGCGCTGGAAGCGTCCGATGAACTCCGTGTCGTGCTCATACTGCTGATGCAGGATCTTTACGGCAACCGTGCGCTCCAGGAGCTGATCTTTCGCCCGATAGACATCTGCCATGCCGCCGCTGCCTACGAGCATCTCCAGTGCGTAGCGTCCATCCAAGACACGCTCGACCATGTTTGTTCCTCCTATCGCCTCTGCCTATAGGGGAGGCTCGATTCATGAGAGCGTCAGCCCTCGAAATATGTACGTATGATCTGACGGGCGATGCCCGCTGCGGCTCTGCCGCCGAAGCCGCCCTCCTCCACGAGGACGGAGAGGACGATCTTGCGGCCGCCGCGCTCTGCCGACCCGATGAACCATGCGTGATCCGTACCGGTGGCGTTCTCCGCCGTACCGGTCTTGCCCGTCACACGCACGCCCGCGACATCCGCCGCCGTACCTGTCCCGGAGGCGACAACCCCCGCCATGTCCCCGTCGATGATGCCCGCACGCTCGGGTGTCGTCGCCGTGCGCCATACCTTTGGGCTGGATGTCTCAAGTGCGATTCCGCTCGTCGTCAGGACGGCATCCACGAGGTAGGGCTGCATGATGCGCCCGCCGTTTGCGAACGCATCGGCAACGAGTGCCATCTGCAGCGGCGTGACGAGCAGTTGCCCCTGCCCGAAGCCGAGCTGAGCGATCTCCCCATCACTCAGCCCGTGCAAGGTGGGAACGTGTGCCACCGCCATGGAAACCTCCGGCGCGTTCAGCTCTGCTCCGATCCCGAAACGGTCAAAGGCATCGCTGAGCCCCTTGTCCCCCATGCGCATGGCGAGGGTCGCAAAGGTGATATTGCACGATTCGCGCATGGCATCCGCCAGACGCAGACGCCCGTGTACCTCGCCGTGCGGCTCATGCAGGACATAGTCCCTGCCGATCGCGAGCTCACCCGTGCAGTCGAAGATCTCGTCCGTCGTCGTGACGCCCGTGGCGAGCGCCGCATCGGCGACCAAGGTCTTGAAGGTCGAGCCGGGCGGGTAGAGCCCCTGCGCGGCACGATTGACGAGCGGGCTGTCCGCACGCGACGAGAGCGTATCCCATGAGCGCTCGGTCACGGACGGGTCAAAGGACGGCGTACTCACCATCGCTAGGAGGGCGCCCGTCTCCGCATCCATCACGACGACGGCACCACGGTGCTCGCCGAGAGCACGATACGCAGTCTGCGAGAGCTCCGCATCGACGGTGAGGCGGACATCATAGCCCGCATCGGCGCGGAGCAGGGTGCGCAGCGGCCCCATGCCCGCGACATCGTTCGTCACGCCGCTGAGCGGCGTCCCCTCCGTCTGTTCGATGCCCGTCGCCCCATGACGATCCGTGCGGTACCCCGTCACAGGGGCGAGCACAGCGCCATAGGGATAGGAGCGGTTTCCTGCGGCATCGCTCTCCGCGAGAACGCGCCCCGTATGATCGAGGATGCGCCCGCGCCGTATATCCTCCTCCATGAGGGCAGAGCGCATATTGAGCGGATGCGCGGCGAGCGACGCGCCGTCCCACACGGAAATCTTGACCAGATAGAGGATCTGGACGGCGATGAGGACGAGGAGGCAGGCTGCCGCCGCGGCGATATGGCGGCGCATTTTTCCATCCGTCATGATGCCGCCTCCTTGCGCGGGGCAGAGAGCGCAGTCAGAATCCCGAGGAAGACAAAACTCGCCGCCATCGAGCTGCCCCCGTAACTGACAAACGGCAGGGTAATGCCCGTCAGGGGCAGGAGCTTCGTGACACCCGCCACGATGATGAACGCCTGCAGCAGGAGCGCGACCGCAGCCCCCGCAGCGAGCAGCGTCTCTTCCATCCGCGTCTGCCGCAGCGCGATCTGAATGCCGCGCCAAAAGAGCAGCGCATACGCCATGAGGACAAAAACGGCACCGATCAGCCCAAATTCCTCGGCAATCGCCGAAAAGATAAAATCGGTGTGCACCTCGGGGATGAGCCCGGGATGACCTTCGGAGAGCCCTGTCCCCCAGACGCCGCCGCTGCCGATGGCAAAGAGGGATTGGACGATCTGATACGACATCCCGTTGGGATCTGCCCACGGGTGCATCCAGATATCAAAGCGCACGCGCACGTGCCCAAAGAGCATATAGCTGAGTGCCGCCGCAGCCAGAATGAACACGCCGGCGAGGAACACATACGACTTGCGCCCCGTCCCCATATAGGTCATGACCACTGCCATACCGAAGAAAAAGAGCGCCGCGCCGAGGTCATGTGCAATGACAAACATCAGCACCGAGAGCCCCCAGAGTGCCACGAGCGGCGCGATAAAGCGCACGGGCGGCAGATGAAGAAAGGCAACGCGGCGCGCCGGCAGGGTCAGCACGGCATGATGATCGGCAAGATACGCCGCGAGGAATAATACGAGAAGGATTTTTCCGAACTCCGAGGGCTGCACAGAGAACGCGCCGAATACCAGCCAGTTCTTATTGCCGCCAATGGAGACGCCAAAGAGCAGCGGCAGGAGCAGAACGATGGTCGTCGCTGCACCGAGCACATAGGGATAGGCGAGCATCCGACGCAGCCGTGCCCAAAAGAGGAGCACCAGCATCCACGCGGCGGTGCCGACACATGCCCAGCGCAGCTGTGCGGCAAAGAGATCGGGCTTCAGCCGCGCCACCTCGATGAGCCCCACAGCAAGAAGTGTGTAGGCAAGGGCAAGCGGCACCGTGTCCAGATGACGCCGCGCCGCCAAGATGTACCCCGCCGCACCACAGAGAACGAGGACGCCAAGATCGGGCAGATAGGGCAGATCTCGCTGCCAGTCAAAATGCCACCCCGGCTGTCCCGCCCCATGCTTCAGCAGGAGAACACCAAGCCCGCAGAGGAGAATGCCCAGCGGGGCGAGTCTCGTCTTCAGCATCATGACGGATCACAGGCGATGACAATCGCCGTCACATTGTCCGTCCCGCCCGCATCGAGGGCACGCTCCACCATCTGCCGCGCTGCATCGTCGGGATTCCCGCCGAGCAGCGCACACAGATCCGCATCCTCCACCATATTGGTCAGACCGTCCGTGGCGAGGAGGAAGCGGTCTCCTGCCATCACGGGGAACGTATCTCCATCCACGTGCAGGCGCTCCTCGACCCCGACGGCACGCAGCAGATAGTTCTTGCGCGGATGATGCTGCGCCTCCGCCTCGCTCAGTTCCCCACGGGCAACCAATTCCTCCACGTAGGAGTGATCGCGCGAAATCCTGCGCAGCGCCCCGGCGCGCAGGAGATAGAGACGGCTGTCACCGACGTGTGCATAGCACGCCGTCTGCGCCTCCTCGTCGATATGGAGCACCGTCGCCGTCGAGCCCATCCCCTCATAGGCGGAGTTCTTGGCGGCCGCATCCAGCACCTGCTGATTGGCGCGCAGGACGGCACTCTTGAGCGCTGCCGTGTCAATGGGCTCTCCGGCATTTGCCATATCATGCACAGCGGCGACGACGATGCGGCTGGCTACCTCGCCTGCCGCGTGTCCGCCGAGCCCATCCGCCACGACGTAGACAGCGGGCGAAAAGACGCCGCAGCTGTCCTCGTTCGATGTGCGCACGCGTCCGATGTCCGATGCGCTTGAAACCTCGATCATGTATTTACCTCTCAAACCGCAGCGACACAGCACCGATGCGCAGGACATCACCCGCGCGCAGATAGGCGCGCCCGCTGAGCTGACCGTCGTTCAGATACGTGTGATTCCGACTGCCGAGATCCTCTGCGATATACGCGTTCTCGCGCTGATAAATCAGGACATGATGATGCGAGACGAAGCTGTCGTCAAGAACGATGTCATTGTCCGGACTGCGCCCAATGGACAGCTCATGCCCCACGGGATAACGCCGTCCCGCCAGCCCCTCGCCGGCAAGCACGACAAGTGCCGCCCCGACGGTCTGCGCCGGCGTGTGCGATGCGCGTATATCGGCACGCAGCGCCGTGAACATCTGCCGCCCAAGATGCAGGACGGCATAGGCGAGCCAGAGCAGCGCACCGTATTCTAGGACAACGCGCAGTGCTTTCAGAACCAGTGCCGGCATCAGCGCACCTCATAGCGGAGCGCCGTCGTCCCGAGGCGGATCTCATCTCCATTCCTCAGGCACTGCATCTCTCTCCGCTCTCCGTTGATAAATGTACCGTTGCGGCTCTGCGCATCGTAGAGCACATGCCGATGCCGCTCGTAGGAAACCCACGCATGCACGCGGGAAATATTGCTGTCCGTCAGGATGAACTCATTGCGCGGCATCCGCCCCATATAGATCTTGCGCTCGCCGAGCGGCATCACAACGCCCTCATCCGCCCCGCTGAGTACCGTGAGCTCCGCGAGC
The DNA here is from genome assembly GCA_015265235.1 of Selenomonas sp. Lineage (GTDB taxonomy): Bacteria > Bacillota > Negativicutes > Selenomonadales > Selenomonadaceae > Centipeda. Next base: position 7,172 of record JABZYJ010000009.1, read on the forward strand.
TCATGCTCGGGCGGCAGATCGAGACAACGTCCGTCGCGCAGGGATGGACGCTCAAGCACGATGGTCTGCGCGAGCGTGTCATGCGGAACGGCGTCGCTCGGCTCCGGTACGTGATCCTGCTGCATCCGCCCCACCAGACGATATGAACCCGCGCGCAGGGACGCGTCAACGTCAAACGAAATGCTGAGCCGCCCTTCCATATAGAGATCCTCACGGATGATACAGCGCTTGAGTGCCGTTCCCAGCTCATCCACCACACGGTGGGAACAGAGCCGCTGATAGTCCTCTGTCCCGAGAGAGATGATATACGCATTGGCAAGAGAGGCGCTGTTCTGGCGCTTCGCCTCTTTTTCCAGCCCCTTGATCAGTTCCACGGGTTCCAGATGACTGCTGAACTTGCGGTTAAAAAAACCTTCGATGTGATCCCCCAGAAACGATTCCACGCGATCCATCATCGTGCATCGCTCTCCTTTGGTCGCAAAGCACAGGAAAATCCACATGCTTCATACAAATTAACTTCTATATCATAGCATAAATCTTGAAAAAATTATAGTCCTGCTTCCATGAGACGGCTGCGCAGCTGTCCGCAGGCCGCCTGAATATCCGTCCCCATCTCGCGGCGCACGGTCGCCGTGACATGATGCGCCTCGAGAATCCGCTGAAAGCGAAGCACTGTCTCGCGCGGCGGGCGAAAGAGATGCCGCTCGGCAACGGGGTTGATCGGGATGAGATTGACGCTTGCCAGCTGTCCGCGCAGGAGGCGCGCGAGCTGCTCTGCCTCGCGCACGCCGTCATTTACATCACGGATGAGGATGTACTCGTAGGTCACACGCCGCTTCGTCTGCGCCGCATAGAGCTCTGCCGCCCGCAGCACCTCCGCCATGGGGTACATGCGGTTGACGGGCATCAGCGAGGAACGCAGTTCCTCCGTCGGCGCGTGAAGCGAAATGGAGAGCGAGATCGGAAGCCCCTCCTCCGCAAGGCGCAAAATCCCCGGGACAATCCCCGAGGTCGAGAGCGTCATCCCGCGATAGCTGAGCCCGATGGTCTCCTCCGCGTGCAAAAGGCGCAGCGCGCCGATCACGTTATCGTAGTTCTCCATCGGCTCGCCCGAGCCCATGACGACGATGGTATCGACGCGCGCGCCCTCCTGCCGCAGGTAATCCGCCATGCCAATCACCTGCGCGGCGATCTCCCCCACGGTCAAATTACGCGCCAGACCGTGCAGCGTCGACGCGCAGAATGCACAGCCCATGCGGCAGCCCGCCTGCGTCGAGACACAGACACTGTTGCCGTAGGGATGGCGCATGAGCACCGTCTCCGCCGTCTGCCCATCGGCAAACGCATAGAGCAGCTTGATCGTCGCGCCGTCTGCCGACGTCAGGCGCGCACCGACCTGTGGCCGCTCAATGGAAAAGCGTTCCGCCAGCTGCGCGCGCAGCACCTTCGGCAGATTGTCCATGACATCAAAAGAGACCGCGCCGCGCTGATACATCCAGCGGATGATCTGATCGGCGCGGAAGCGGGGAATCCCCTCGGCGCGAAGGGCATCGGCAAGCTCTGTCTTCGTCCATCCAAAAATATTCATCGGCGTCTCATACGGGCGATAAAGAAGCCGTCCGGCCCGCCCGTCTCCGGCATGATCTGTACCATGCGATCTGCTGTTTTTTGCTCCGGCAAAAATGCCCCCGTCTCCTCGAGGACGAAGTCCTCATGCCCGCGCAGAAACGCCTCCACCACGGCGGCATTCTCGCTGCGCTCCATCGTGCAGGTACTGTAGACGAGGACGCCGCCCTTCTTCACCGTCCGCGCCGCACTCGCCAGAATCGCAAGCTGCAGCGGCGGCAAGGTCTTCGCATCCGACGGGCTTTTGCGCCAGCGTGCATCGGGCTTGCGCCGCAGGACGCCGAGCCCTGAGCACGGCGCATCCACGAGGACACGGTCAGCACACACACCATAGTGCGCACCGATCTCACGCGCGTCGAGGAGCTGCGTCTCGATGATGGAGATGTCGAGCCGCTCTGCGTTGCGCATGATGCGCCCCAGCTTTTCCTCATAGATGTCAAACGCCAAAATGCGCCCGCGATTTTCCATCCGCTGGGCGATATGCGTCGTCTTGCCGCCCGGGGCGGCACAGGCATCGATCACCGTCATGCCGGGCTCTGCGCCAAGGATATGCGCCACGAGCATCGAGCTCTCGTCCTGCACCTGCGCCAGCCCCTCACGCAGCGGCGCAAGCGCATCGAGTGCTCCGTGTGTGCGCAGGAGGATGCCCTCGGGAACGCGCAGCGACGCCGTGGCGTGAACGCCTGCCGCCGTCAGTCGCTCCATGAGGGCAGTGCGGCTCGTGCGCAGGGTATTCGTCCGCAGCGTGAGCGGCGCACTCTCATTGTCACAGCGGCACAGCCGCTCTGCCTCTTCATAGCCGTAGTCGCGCAGCCACCGCTCCACCATCCACACGGGATGCTGCATCCGCAGCGCAAGCGAGCGTGCATCACGCCCCTTTGGCAGAGCCGCACGCTGTGGCTCGCGCAGCGCCGTCCGCAGGACGCCGTTGACAAAGGACGCCGCACCCTTTCCGCCGTGTTTTTTCGCGAGCTCCACCGCGGTATGACAAACGGCGGACGACGGAATTTTATCCATGAAGAAGATCTGGTAAAAGCCAAGGCGCAGAAGCTCTCGTATGGGCGGCTGCGCCTTTTTTAGGTCGGCGACATAGCGGCGAATCATGACGTCGAGCGTCTCGCCCGCCTTCACCGTGCCGTAGACCAGCTCCGTCAGAAAGCGGCGGTCGCGCTCCGCCATCTCCGCACCGCGCAGCGCATCGGCGAGAGCTACATTCGCGTATGCGCCCTCGCTGTGCACGTGCAGGAGTACCTGCATCGCACGCTCGCGGATGCGGTCGATCTTTTTCTCATCGTACTGCTTTGGCATCTATGTGTCCTTTGGGTTGGGTTCAATAATCTCTTCGAGCTGGCGGCGTACCTCCGCCATATCCACACTCGTATTGTAGCAGGGGCCGTTCGGGCGGATGTTGAGCACCCCGACGGCGGGAAGCGGAAAAACGTCTTGGATCCCGCTCATCAAATCGCGCTCACACGCAATCGCGAGCACCGCCTTCGGCCGCGTGTTGTAGACAACCTGCCGCGCCAGTGTCCCGCCTGTCGCGACAAAGAAATGGAACCCCATCTCCTCAGAGAGCGTGACGAGATCGCCGATGTTGCAGCCGCCGCAGCGCTTGCAGTTGTTCGGATCGCGCGTCACCTTATGCGGGCAGCTCGCGAGCTGCAGGCAGTGCGGTGTCACGACGAGCAGGCGGTCGGCGGGCACGCGGATGTGCATGCGGTGAAAGAGCAGATTGCTGACCGCGATAAACGAGCCCTCCAACCGACGACGCTTGACGCCAAAGAGCGCCCCAAGGCGCACGGCAGCAGGAAAGAGCAGATTGATCAGCTCATAAGTCTGCCGCTTCATCCACGGGAGATACGGCAGCCCCGCAACGGCAAGCACCATGTTGAAGATGCCGAAAAAGGACAGGAGTACCGCGCCTGTCAGCAGAGCGCCGATCGCCCATGGCAGAAGCGGCTGGATGCGCTCAAGCCCCGGCACGCCAATGTACCAAATGCCAAAGAGGAGCACGGCGGCGAGCAGTGTCACGAGCAGGAGCATACCGATGAAGAGCCGCTTCTTTGGCCGTGAGGGCAGGAGAATCGTCTTCTTCTCCCCCGCCTTGCCGCCGTTGACCGTCAATGTCTCCGTACTCATGATGTAAAACGTGCTCCTGCGGTCAGTGCACAGCCGTTCAAAAAGTCGGTTGCCGCCATCATCCGTTTCCCGGGTGCCTGAATCTCCGTCACCTGCACGATCTCATCGCCTGCTGCGACGCGCAGCCCTGCCCGCCGATCTGCCGTGAGAATGGTGCCGTGCGGCGCATCTGTCCGCTCGCCTGTGAGGGACAGCATACCGATCTTATACAAGGCGTCCCCCAGATGCGTCTCTGCGTAGGGCACAGGGTTCAGTCCGCGCACGAGGGCATCGAGCTCCCGCGCCGTGCGCGACCAGTCGATCTGTGCTGTATCGCGCGTAATGCGTGCGGCATAGCTGCTCTCCCCCGTCTGCGGCGTACGCGTGAGCACCCCTGCGGCAAGCTGCTCCAGCGTCTCCACGAGGAGCGCCGCCCCCGTCTCCATCAGGGCATCGTGGAGCGTTCCGTACGTCGTATCCCTATGGATGGGAACCTCGCTCCGCAGGAGCATATCCCCCGTGTCGAGCCCCGCATCCATCTGCATGGTCGTAATCCCCGTCACTGCGGCACCGTCCATCACCGCATGCTGAATCGGTGCAGCACCGCGATACAGCGGGAGCAGGGACGCGTGCACATTGATGCAGCCATGCACGGGGATATCCAGAATCTCCTGCGTCAGGATCTGCCCAAATGCCGCCACCACCGCCACGTCGGGACGGAGGGCGCGCAGCTCTTCGGCAAATGCCGCATCACGTGCGCGCGCAGGCTGGAGAACGGGAATATCATGTGACAGTGCCCACGCCTTGACCGGAGAGGGGCTGAGTTTCTTCCCGCGCCCGCGCGGGCGATCCGGCTGCGTAACAACGGCGACGATATCCGTGAGATCGCGCCGCTCTGCCATCGCCGCAAGAATCGCTGCGGCGAAATCCGGCGTCCCCATAAAGACGGTACGCATCGGCGTCATTCCTCTTCCTCCCCCTTGCGCAGGCGCACGGCAATATCGATGAAGAGGCGCCCCTCCAGATGATCGCACTCATGCTGAATGCAGCGCGCCAAAAGCCCCTCCGCTGTCAATGTACGGCGGCGGCTGCGGCGGTCGGTATACTCCACCGTCACACGCTCCGCGCGCTCCACATCACCGTAGACCTTCGGCACGGAGAGGCACCCCTCTGACTCCGTCACGCTTCCCTCGCGCATGGTGATGACGGGATTGACGAGCTCCAAGAGCCCGTGCTCATCCTGCACGTCGATCACAACGATGCGCAGAGACTTCCCCACCTGCGGCGCAGCAAGACCCACGCCGTCAGCAGCATACATCGTTTCCGCCATATCGTCGAGCAGCTGCCGATGCCGCTTCGTGAGGCGTTCGATCGGCTCCGCCGTCTGTTTCAGGACGGGATCCCCCGCCTTCTTGATGTCAAGTATCGCCATAGTATTCCTCATGTCAGGTGCAGATGATAGATCCGCACCGCATTCTCATAAAACACAGCATCCCAGTGCTCCTCGGGAATGAGGAGCTTGGTGAATGCAACATAGTCGCCGAAGTTTGCCAGCGGCCAATCCGTGCCGAACATCAGCCGATCGTACGCATTCAGGTACGCGAGCCAGCCGCGCAGCTGCTCGATATAAAAATGCTTTCGCGCACAGAAGCGGTCAAAATCCACAATTTTTCCCTCAAGCATCCCCGAGAGATCGGCGGTGACATTGGGGTTCTTCTCCATCACCGCAATGGCATCGACGAAATACGGCTCCCCCAGATGGCACATGACGAAATTCACCTGACGGAACTTCGTCGCCGCCTCATCCATGACATTCGGATGCGCATACTTCAGCAGCGCCTTCTCCGTCGCTGTCAGTCCCGTGTGCACGGCAACGGGCTTTCCGTACCGTGCCGCGAGTTCATAGACGGGGGCAAGCATATCGTCATAGATATAGAAATAATTGTAGCCGGGATAGAGCTTGATGCCGACGCAGCGCGCGCTCCGAAGATGCTGATCTAGGGCAGGGAGGAGCTGCTCAATGCGCGCAGCACTCATCTCCGTCTGCCCGCCGTCGCCAGCGATCCCGACACAGTAGTGAAAGAGATCGGGATAGTTCGGCGCGAGCTCCTCCACGGGGAGATTGCCCATGATAACGCCGTGGACAATCCCCGCCGCACGGCAGTCACGCCGCAGAGCCTCCTCCGTATTCTCGTGTCCCGCCGCACGTGCGACGGTATCAAAATACTCCCCTCTGCCATAGTGCAGATGGGCGTCAATAATCTTCATCGTCTGTTGTTCTTCCTCAAAAGAATCACTGATACGTTCAGTGCCTCTCAATTTCTGTAATCGTTCTTTTTAGTTTACCATATCCGTCAATAGCTTTTTGTGGGAATCATGCACCAAGGTCTTTATCCGTGCATCCCTAAAGCATATCCATCATCCGATGAGTCTGCGGGATCACACGCACATGTGCAAGGCGCCGCAGAGCGTTCTCCTGCCATGCGAGCAGCTGCTCGGGCGAGGGCTTCGTACATCCGCCGTAGGGCGTCACGGGCTGCAGAATCAGCATCGACTCCGGGGCGGTATCCGCCACGAGCCGAATGGCGGTATCGACTTCGCTGTCAGGGCTCTCCGCCGCGACGACAATCTTGACCCACGTATCCTTCGCCTTTGCGATCTCCAGAAAGCGCTCGTGGGCATCCCAGACGGGATGCGTCGTCGCAGAGGGCAGCTTGATGTCCATGCTGATGCCTGCCACACAGTCAATGCACTTCTTCAGCTCCTCATGGAGCGTTCCGTTCGTCTCCAGATAAATCGGCAGCTGCACATGCGGCGCCAGTGCACGGATGAACGCTGCATGCAGCAGCGGCTCGCCCCCCGTAATGCTGAGCGCCTGATGCGGTACGCCCGCCGCTGCGATCTCCACCAGCTCTGCCGCACGCTGCGGCGAGATTGGATTCGGGTAGGGCACGAGATGATACGTCCCCGCTCCCTCCTCCACGACACAGTCGGGGTGCATCCCGACCGCGCTGTCCGTATCGCAGTAGCTGCAGTGGAGATTGCAGCCCTCAAGGCGCAGGAACACCTGCCGGCAGCCGACGTACTTCCCCTCGCCCTGAACCGTCGAGAAAATCTCGATGATATTCTCGTTCATTTCAGTCCCTCTCGTACGTGACAGATGATTTTGGCGTCTCCCAGACGGTCAGTGCAGCGAGATGGGCCGCTGTCGCCGTAACCTCAGGACGCACGGCAAGGCGCTCAAAAATGATTCGCGCCAGATTCTCTGCCGTCGGATTCACTGCGGCATCAAACGGCGGAAGTTCATTGACATAGCGATGGTCGAACTCATCCAACACCGCCATCAGCGCTGCCTTCGCCGTCTTAAAGTCGATCATCATTCCGAGATCGTCGAGCTCCGTGCCGCGAAACGCCGCCTCGACGACCCAGTTATGCCCGTGCAGGCGGTCGCATTTCCCGGGATACCCGACAACGCGGTGTGCCGCCTCGAATGCGCCTTCAACGCGCAGTGTATACATTCTGCTCTCCTTCGTTTGTCAAAAGGCTGCCGCACGCGTGCAGCAGCCTCTCTCGATGCCATTATTTCACATCGCTCATCACTTCGTCCATGCTCATGGCGCGCGTATGCTTCGTATGGCTCCACTCATGCTCATTTCGATGGATGAACCCGAGGAAGATGATCGGTATCCACGAATAGATGAACACAGGATAGAGGAGCAGATAGAACCACGCCTTCAGCTTGGCACGTACCTTGATGAGGATAATCATGGGCAGAAGATACTGCCCGATCATGATCGCCGTCATCAGCTGCGACGGCAGGAATTTGTAGATGCTCGTATAAAACGGCGGGAACGCCAGCTGCACATAGCTGATGATGATGAAGAACGTCGAGATCATGAGGAAATGCGGCTGCAGAAGATAGATGCAGCCATCCCAGATGCGTATGTCGCGGCGTTTCCAGCCCTCGCGGATCATCGTCGGGATAAAGCGGTGCGCCACGTCAAACTGTCCCTGCGCCCAGCGTCTGCGCTGGTTCCACGCCTGCTTGAACGTGAGCGGCTTCTCATCGTAGACCACGGCGTCATGCGCCCACGTCGTCTTGATGCCCTCGGCAAGCAGCTTCATCGTGAACTCCATGTCCTCGGTGAGGCAGGTCGCGCGCCAGCCGTGCCGCTTCAGCACGTCCGTCGTAATGCACATGCCCGTACCGCCGAGGCATGCCGAGAGTCCGATGTTCGTCTTTGCGAGATGCGAGATATGGTCGATGACCCAGAACGCGATGGCAAACGTCCCTGCCACCCATGTGTCATAGGGATTCTTCGCATCCAGATAGCCCTGAATGACCTTGTCGCCCTTGAGGAGGCGGTTGTTCATCTCCTTGAGGAAATTCGGGTGTACGAGGTTGTCCGCATCGAAGATGGCGACGGCATCGTACTCCTTGTCCATCGCAAAGAGCTGCTCAAACATCCACTCAAGCGCAAATCCCTTGCTCTTCTTCGTTGGATGCGTGCGCGTGCAGACAATGGCGCCCGCCTTCTCCGCGATCTCCCCCGTATTGTCCGTACAGTTGTCGGCAATGACATAGATGTCGTACAGTTCCTTGGGATAGTCGAGCCGCTGCAGATTTTCGATGAGCTGCCCGATGACCGCCGCCTCGTTGTGCGCGGCGACGACGACAGCAAACGTCTTCTCCGGCGTCAGGATTTTTTTCTCCCCATGCCGCCACAGACAGCAGAAGCCGATGAAGAAAAAATACAGCGTGAAGAGCAGGAGGAGAATCTGCATTGGCACCATGATGATGTCAAAGACATGTGCCGGCAGATAGGGCGAGAGTGCATGAAAGATCTCTGTCATATCAGCTTTCCCTCGTCCGCATCGTCAGCGCAGTCACATGGTTGACGATGCCAAAGAGCGCATACGCCGCAAAAATCGCCGTAAAGACAGCGGGCAAGGCGGCCGTCCGTCCGACATAGAGGATGCCGGCGAACACGATGAGTGCGACGAGCTTCGATACAAAGTAAATCCGTTCCCCGCCCCCCTTAAAATCCGGGTAGTGGACGTGACTGACCATCAGATAGCCCGTCACAGCGACCGCGGCGGGATAAAGAAGCCCATAGTCGGCAGGGTTAATGCCGAGCGAGAGAAAGAGCCACGCCGACATGGCGACGAGATTCCCGCCCGCAGGAATGGCGAGCCCCATAAAGTAGCCGTGCCCCACATTGGCATTCACATTGAAGCGCGTGAGACGCCACATCCCGCAGAGGGCAAAGCAGATCGCCGCCGCTGCACCGACGAGCCCGTAGGAGAAGAGTGCCAGTTTCCACGCGAGCAGCGCGGGGGCGATGCCGAATGAGCCGAGGTCGCAGAGGGAGTCCATCTCCTTGCCGAACTCACTGGAGACGCCGAGCGCACGCGCCACGCGTCCGTCCATGCCGTCCGCGACCAGCGCGAGCAGAATGAAGATCGCCGCCCAGTCAAGATGGCCTTCTGCTGTTGACAGGATGGAACACATACCAAAGAACAGATTCATCGCCGTACACAGATTCGGCAGAAATCGTCTGTAATTCATTCGCCTTCAAGCCTCCCCAGGACAGTCCTGCCGCCCTGCACCTTTTCGCCTTCCCGCACGAGGATCTGCGCCCGCTCAGGCATCACGATCTCAAGGCAGGAGCCGAAGCGGATCATGCCGTAGATGTCTCCCTGCTTCATGCGGTCGTCGAGCGTTACCCACGAGACGATGCGCCGCGCGAGGATTCCCGCGATCTGCTTTACCGTGATGCGCAGGTCGCCGCGGTCAATGCCGATCAGATGGTGTTCATTTTCAAAGCCGACCTCGTCCTTGTAGGCGGGACGAAAACGGCCGCAGTAGTATTTCTGCAGTTTGATTTCCCCATTGATCGGACTGCGGTTGACGTGCACGTTAAAGACCGACATGAAGATGACGATCTTGTTGCACGGCTCTCCGACGAAATCATCCACGCCCACAGAGGAGATCTCCGTCACCGTGCCGTCGGCAGGCGACAGAATATGATGTTCGTTTTCGGCGATCGTACGTGTCGGGCTGCGGAAGAAATAGGCAAAATAGCACGCCAGCACGACGAACGGAAGCGCGGCATACGGATGCGCAAAGTATCCAAAAATAACCGCCAAAACGAGTGCGGCGCCGATAAACTTATAGCCCTCACTGACAATGACCACGCAGACACGCCTCCTTTTTCTCTCACATTATAATGGAAAGCCTATTCTTTGTCCACAGATATGGCTCTTATTTTCGCGATGCGTGCACTTTCAGGACGAATTTCGGCAGTGCCAGCAGACGGCCTGCACGTTTCGGCTGCATCAGGCCGCGGAAGAGCCATTCCAGTTTTGCCTTCTGCATCCAGTGCGGTGCGCGCTTCATCACGCCCGCCATGACGTCGAGCGTCCCGCCGACACCGATGGCGACGGGGACGTCGAGCGCTGCGAGATGCGCGGCGATCCACTTCTCCTGCTTCGGCACACCGAGCGCGACGAGCAGGAGGTCAGGGCGTGCTGCGCGAATCTCCGCGATGATCGCCGCATTGTCCGCAGGGGAAAAGAACCCGTTGCGCACCCCCACGATCTCGATGCCGGGATAAAGCTGCTCCGCTTTCGCCTTTGCCTTCTCCGCAACGCCGGGCGCTGAGCCGAAGAAGTATACGCGCCGCCCCTCGGCAGGGGCGCAGCGCAGCAGCTCCTGCGCCAGATCGTAGCCCGCGACGCGCTCGGGCATCGCGTGCCCGAGGTGACGTGCCGCCCAGACTGTCCCTGCCCCATCGGGCACAACGAGTGCCGACGCATTCAGGATACGGCGCAGCTCCTCATCATGCGTCGCACGCATCAGCATCTCGGCATTCGCCGTCGCAACCATAACGCCCGCACGCGTGTCCATGGCACGGCGCACGACATCGACAGCCTCCGCCATTGTGACGGCATCGACATCGACCCCCAGGATATTCACCCGCTCTGCCAAGCGCAATTCCTCCTTCTGTCTCGCGAAAAGAGAGCGTCCGCATGGGACGCCCTCGAAATGCTTCGTCGTACCGTTTTACCGTGCAGCTTCGTCTGCCTTCTTCTTCGGCACAGCCGTACGGATATAGAGCTCACGCAGCTGCTTCTCATCAACGGTCGCAGGTGCTTCGCTCATCACATCCGATGCGCTCTGTGTCTTCGGGAACGCAATCACGTCACGGATAGAGCGGCGCTTTGCCATCAGCATCACGAGACGATCGAGGCCGAAGGCGAGTCCGCCGTGCGGCGGCGTGCCGTACTCAAAGGCATTCATCATAAAGCCGAAGCGTGCACGTGCCTCCTCCGGCGTGAAGCCGAGTGCCTCAAAGACCTGTTCCTGCAGATCGCTGCTGTAGATACGCAGACTGCCGCCGCCGATCTCGACGCCATTCAGCACCATGTCATAGGCATTTGCCTTGACGCGGCCGGGATCGGACTTCAGGAACGGCACGTCCTCATCACGCGGCGCGGTGAACGGATGGTGCATCGCCTTGTAGCGCTTCTCCTCCGCACTGTACTCGAACATCGGGAAGTCCACGACCCAGAGGAACCGCAGCGCATCGGGATCGATCAATCCACGGCGGCGTCCCATCTCAAGGCGCAGCTCGCCGAGTGCCTGTGCCACGACGAGCGGCTGGTCGGCAACGACGAGGAGCAGATCGCCCGTCTTTGCCCCGACGGCATTCTTGATCGTCTCAAAGGTCTCGTCGGAGTAGAACTTCTTGAAGGGCGACTTTACGCCCTCCTCCGTGTACTGAATCCACGCCAGTCCCTTTGCGCCGTAGCCCTGCACATAGGAGACGAGGCCGTCCAGCTCACGGCGCGGGATATTCGCATAGCCCTCGACGTTGATGACCTTCACGCGGCCGCCCGCCTCCATGACGGCGTTGAACACCTTGAAGTCCGAGCCGCCGACATAGTCCGTAATGTCCTGCAGCTCCATGCCGAAGCGCAGATCGGGCTTGTCCGAGCCAAAGCGATCCATCGCCTCATCCCACGACATACGCTGGAAGGGCGTCTCGATCTTCGCGCCGATGCTCTTTTCAAACAGCTCTTTGACCATCCCCTCCATGAGCGTGAGGATGCTGTCCTGATCCATAAAGGACATCTCGATATCGAGCTGCGTGAACTCAGGCTGACGATCGGCGCGCAGATCCTCGTCGCGGAAGCAGCGCACGATCTGGAAGTATTTCTCAAAGCCCGAGACCATGAGCAGCTGCTTGAAGATCTGCGGGGACTGCGGCAGCGCATAGAACTCGCCCGGATTGAGACGGCTCGGCACGAGGAAGTCGCGTGCCCCCTCGGGCGTGCTCTTGCAGAGCATCGGCGTCTCGATCTCAAGGAAATCGTTGCGGTCAAAGAAATCGCGCATGATCTTCGTCACGCGATGGCGCAGGATCATATTTGCCTGCATCTCTGGGCGGCGCAGATCGAGGTAGCGATAGCGCAAACGAATCATCTCGTCCACATCGACGCCATCCTGAATATAGAACGGCGGTGTCTTTGCCTTGTTGAGAATCCGCAGCTCACTGACGACGATCTCGATCTCCCCTGTTGCCATGTTCGGATTGACCGTCTCCGCACTGCGTGCGCGCACCGTGCCGCGCACACAGAGAACGAACTCCGAGCGCAGCGTCTCCGCCTCGTGGAACGTCCCCTCTGCCATTGCCGCCTCATCGAAGACGATCTGCACAAATCCCGAGCGGTCACGCATATCGACAAAGATCAGCCCGCCGTGGTCACGGCGGCGCGACACCCAGCCGCACAGCGTTACCTCTGCCCCCACCTGCTCCTTGCGCAGTGTGCCGCAGCCATGTGTCCGTTTCATTCCCTGCATCGTTTCCATCTCAGACCTTCACCTCAGAAATCATCTTTTCTACCAAATGGTCAAGTGCACAGGTCTCCTGCGCACTCTCCGCCATATCGCGCACGAGCGCCGTATGCGCTGCCAGCTCATCCTCGCCGAGGATGATGGCATAGCGCGCACCGGATCGATTCGCCTGCTTCATCTGTGCCTTCATGCTGCGTCCCGCGTAGTCCATGAGGGCACGCACACCGCCGCACCGCAGCTCATGCAGCAGAGGGAACGCCGCCTTTACCGCCGCATCGCCGAGCGCGATGAGGAAGACATCCGCTGCAGGCGGCTGTGCCGGCAGGAGATTCTGCTGCTCCAGTGCGAGCAGGACACGCTCCAATCCCGCCGCAAAACCGACGGCGGGGGTGGGATTCCCTCCGAGCTCCTCGACCAGTCCGTCATAGCGTCCGCCCCCCGCCACGGCACTCTGTGCACCGAGCGGCGGATAGGCGATCTCGAACGCCGTCCGCGTGTAGTAGTCGAGCCCCCGCACAAGGCGCGGGTCGAGCTCATAGGAAACGCCTGCCGCCGTCAAATGCTGCTGTACCTGCGCAAAGTGCTCCGTGCAAGCAGGGCATAGGCAGTCCGTAATCGCGGGAGCTCCCGCCATAAACGGCTGCTCCGCATCCCGCTTGCAGTCGAGGATCCGCAGCGGACTGCGTGTATAACGATCCTTGCAGTCATCGCAGAGCGTGGGCAGATATTCCTTAAAGTACGCCTGCAAACGCTCCCGATAGATAGGGCGACAGGCGGGACAGCCGACGGAGTTCAGCTTCAGCGTCAGTCCCGTCAAGCCAAGTGCCGTCAGAAAATCATACGCGAGGAGAATGACCTCGGCATCCAGCGCAGGGCTCTCCTCGCCGAGCGCCTCCACGCCGAACTGATGAAACTCACGCATCCGCCCTGCCTGTGGGCGGTCATAGCGAAACATCGATCCGATGTAGAAGAGCTTCTGCAGACCGCCGTCCGCATAGAGTTTGTTTTGCAGATAGGCGCGCACGGCAGACGCCGTGTTCTCGGGACGCAGCGTCAGACTGCGGTCGCCGCGGTCGGAGAAGGTATACATCTCCTTGTCCACGACATCCGTACCATCGCCGATCCCACGCTGAAAGAGCTCCGTGTGCTCGAACATCGGCGTGCGGATTTCACCGTAGCCATAGCGGGCACAGAGATCGCGGATCACATGCTCGACATGTGTCCACGCACCGACCGCGTCAGGCAGTATATCCTTCGTGCCGCGCGGCGCATTCGTCAGCATCAGTGCTGTTCCTCCTCGTATTCCGCGCGCAGAAGCGCACGGCGTTTTTCAATATAGACGTCAATATCGCGCAGATAGGTCACGAGATCCTTTGCATGAAAGGCAGAGTGCAGGCGTCCGCTGCGCACGCCGATCACCTTTGTCGCGGCAGCGCCGCCAATGCCGATGATCGTCTGCCGCTCCTCCATGATGCGGATGTTATAGATGCTCTCCGCACCGGGGCGGGCATAGCCGACGTTCTCCAAATCGCCGCTCATATAGCCCTGCCGATAGAGATAGTAGGGATGGTAGCCCGCCGCACGGACAGCAGCCGTCGCCGCCGCACTCATGCACATCGTCTCCGCATCGGACGGCAGCGCGACATGCTCCGTCTCCATCATGAGGCGCAGCCGCGAGCCGCGCTTCAGCGCAAGTGCATGGAGCGTAATGTCGTCCGGGCGGAGGGCTGTCACCGCCGTCATCGTCGCACGGACATCCTCTGCCGTTTCGCCCGGCAGACCGAGGATCACATCCATATTGATGTGCACGTCCATCGACGCACGGATGTCCTGCACCATGCGCACAATATCGGACGGCGTATGATGCCGTCCGATGCGCTCAAGCGTCCGCTCCTGCATCGACTGCGGATTGACACTGACACGCGTCACCCGATATGCCTTCATCGCTGTGATCTTCGCCGCGCTCATGCTGTCGGGACGTCCTGCCTCCACCGTGAACTCACGGACAGAAGATCCATAGAAAGCATTATATACCATTTTGAGCATTTCGGCAAAAAAAACATCGGGCAGGCTCGTCGGCGTCCCTCCCCCGATGTAGATACACCCGACGGTCAGCCCCAATGTGCGCACATCCTCTGCGGCAGCAGCAAGATCACGCGCGAGCACATCCATAAATGCACGCAGCGTATTCTCCCCCGGCAGGAGATGCGAAGGAAAGGAACAGTAGAGGCAGCGCGAAAGGCAGAACGGAATGCCGACATAGACCCCCACCGTCCGCGCATCCTCATGCGCGAGAAACGGCAGCTGACGCACGGCGACCTCCGCCAAGAGACGCGCCTTCTCCGCGCTGCAGAAATAATCCTCCTGCAATCGCTGCACGGCAGCGTCGGGCGTCATACCGCCCCGCAGCCAGCGGTGCACAATCTTCGTCGGACGCACCCCGTGCAGGATGCCCCACGGGGCAGGCGGCAGGCCAAAACGAACACGGAAAAACTCGTAGAGATTCCGCTTGATCGTGCGGTGCACCGCTGCACGCGGCAGTTCATCCGTGCGCCCCGCAGAGGAGAACGAAAGGCGCTCACAGCGCCCATCCAGCGCATAGAGCCAGACCTCCGTCATAACAGAAGGCGGCTCACTGCCCGACGGCCGGTTCACCACCGACAGCTGGGCGTAATCCGCCTCTCCTGCTTTTCCGACGATCTCCACCTTGAAGAGGTTCAGCACCTCATGCACAACCTTGACAATGACCTCGCTGGGATGATTGATGGTGAGCGATCGTATTTTCACGCTTTTTTCTGCTTCTCCCGGCACTTCTTGCAGATGCCGAAGAACTTCGCCTGATGATTCTCCACCAAGAAGCCCGTCTTTTCGAGAATATCCTGTTCCAGATGATCGAGCATATCCTCCTCGAACTCCGAGATCTCCTTGCACTCCGTGCAGATGAGATGATGATGGAAGTGCTGGTTCGGGTCGATCGGATTCAGCTCGTAGGAATACGAGCCCTTGTTGCGCTTGTCGAACTCCTTGCCGAACTCGATCTTCTGCAGAATGCCGAGCGAGACCAGAATCTCCAGACTGCGATAGACCGTCGCGAGTCCGATCTCCGACTCCGTCCCGCGCAGAATATCATAGATCTTCTCCGCGCTCAGATGCTCGCTCGGATGATCCAAAATGACCTGCAGGACAATCTGCCGCTGCGGCGTCATCTTGCGCTGTGTCGCCTGCAGGCGCTTCTTCAGGTCTTCCATGGTATATGTCTCTGCCATATCTCTTCCCCCTCGATCCACCAAGTGGGTCACAATGTATTATCACAATCAATGAGAATAGTATATCACAGTGCACAAGTTTTTACCATAGTTTATGAAGATATGGTTTTATGATAAATGTCGCAGACAAGACGATGAAGATATGCCCTCACTCCGCGATGCGGCGCAGCGTCTCCATGAGGAGTTTTGCCTCGGGGACGATCGCCGCGATTTCGATGCGCTCCTCGGGCGTATGGATGCCGTGTGCCGTCACGCCGACAGACACCATGTCGAGCGCAGGGTTCTTCGATGCGTGCCAGCTCGTCTCAAGCCCCGCATGGATGCTCTCGATCTTCATCGGTGTACCGCCGTTCTGTGCCGCATAGACCTCCGCCATGATCGTACGCAGTTTGCTCTTGGGGTTCTCACGCCATGCAGGAGATGCCGTTCCAACGACGAGGGAAAAGCCCGTCAATGCCGCCAGCGTCTCCGCCTCACAGACGATCTCGTCCAGCCGCTCATTGACCGAGGAGCGCGGGAAGAACGCGACGTGCACCTCGTTCTCATCCATGCGGACAACGCCGAGATTTGCCGAGGTCTCCACTCCGCCCGTCTGCGTGTGTGTCATGGCATGAACCCCCGTGCGCAGGAGGACAAGGAGGTCGATGAGGGCGTGCTGTTCCTCTGCGCTGATGACGCGCCCCGCCTCATGTGCGGGATGCAGCGTAAATTTCATCGCGGGATCGGCCTCGCCATAGATGGCATGAAAGCGTTTCTCCTCCGCCGCCAGCAGACGGGCAATGCTGCGCTCATCCATCGCCGTGCGGACGATTGCCTCTGCCGTCGGCGGGATCGCGTTGCGCGCCGTTCCGCCCGTGAGGGAAACGAGTTCCACGTCCCCCTCCTGTGCCAGCGCGTGAAGTGCCAGTGCCAGCGTGCGAATCGCATTGCCGCGCCCGTCGCCGATGCGTTCGCCCGAGTGACCGCCGCGCAGCCCCTCAGCCGTAATGCGATAGGCGGGCAGATCGGATTCCTTTCGCGTCAGCGCACGCGTATAGTCGAGATTGACACTGCCCGCACTGCCGACCGTCATGATGTGATAGTCCTCCGAGTCGCAGTTGATCAGGTACTGTGCATTCTTCAGATGATCTGCCGAAAGATGCCGCGCCCCCGTCATCCCCTGTTCCTCATCCACCGTGATGATGGCGCGCAGCGGACCATGTTCCTCTGTGCACTGCATTGCCGTCAGGATCTCCGCCACACCGATGCCGTCGTCTCCGCCAAGGCTCGTCCCATCCGCCGTGAGATACTCCGCCGTCCGCTGCATCTTGATCGGATCGGTCAGCGGGTCATAGGAAACGCCCGGCTCAGCCACACAGACCATGTCCATGTGTCCCTGCAGGATCGTGCGCGGTGCATTCTCCTTCCCCTTCGTCGCAGGAAGCTCCGCGATGATATTGAAGTGCTCATCCTGCGTTACCGTGCAGCCAATCTCCTCAAAGTGTTTTTTCAGATAGTCACTGACCGCCTTCTCGTGCCCCGAAGGACGCGGGATATGCGTCAGTGCCTCGAACTCCGAAATGACCTTTTCCAGCAGCTTTGCATCATCCATCATAAATTCCTCCCATCAAAATTCCTTCCTATTATAGCACAGAATGCAAAAAATGGGGCTGCTGCATGAAGTGACAAACTTCGTGCAACAGCCCCTATGCCATATTCGTCTCTTTTACTTCTTCGCCTGCTCTACCGCCTTCGTGACCGCTTCCTTGAACTGGTCATAGCTGACGGTCGCTCCTGAGACAGCATCCACCTTTGCGAGATCCTTGGACGCAGTGAGCTGTTCGCCGTAGGACACAATCGCCTTGTAGGCGTTCTGTGCCTTCTTCTGCGCGCCCGGCTCCTTCCCCTCGCCGTAGTGCTCGTCCTTCTGCTTGCCCTCTTTGTCAATGCTCGTGTGAACGACCTTCTCGATCGCACCGTTCTTGATCGTGAGCTCCACGTGCGAATGTCCGAGCTTTTCGTTCTCACTGCTGTCCGCCGCATAGGTGCCGTCCTTGACGCCCGTCATATCGAGCGCGGCGGTTTTCTGCGGCTGCTCCTTCGGTGCCTGTTTCTCCTCACCGCAGCCCGCAGCGAGGACAGAGACTCCCAGTAGGAGTGCTATACCGAGGCTGAACTTTTTCTTCATCGTTATGCCGTCCTTTCCCGCATGTGTCCATGCTCAATGATAACACAGCGCTCCGCCTCGTCGCCGACTTCGGCGGAGTGTGTGACCGTCAGAATCGTATGTCCCTCGTCGTGGAGTTCATGGAAGATCTTCATAACGAGGTTCTGGTTCTTCTCATCGAGGTTGCCCGTCGGCTCATCCGCGAGGATGAGGACGGGATAGTTGATCAGCGCACGCGCAATGCAGACGCGCTGCTGCTCACCACCCGAGAGCTGACTCGGCAGATGGCTCGCACGGTCGGCGAGGCCGACGCGTTCGAGTGCCGCCATCGCTTCGTTGCGGTCGGGCATGCTGTGGTAGTACTGTGCGACCATGATGTTCTCGACCGCCGTCAGATAGGGGATCATGTGGAACTGCTGGAACACGATGCCGATCTTGTCACGGCGGAAGCGCGTCAGCTCCTCGCGCGTAGCATTCGTCAGCACATCGCCGTCGAGGATGACCTCACCGCTCGTCGGGCTGTCCATGCAGCCGATGATGTTCATCAGCGTCGACTTGCCCGAGCCGGAGGGACCCATGACTGCGAGCCACTCGCCTTTTTCAACATTCAGGTTGACATCGTCCAGGGCGAGCACCTTTTCGTTGTACGCCTTGGAGACGTGCTTCAGTTCAAGCAAACTCATTGCTTCGTTCTCCTCTCATTCGCCGCGCAGGATGATCGCGGGGTCAACATTGGTCGCAATACGTACAGGCAGCAGCGACGCAAGACCTGTAACAAAGATGGACATGACGAGTGCGACAACGACAATCGTCGGCGAAAACTCAATGCCGCGTCCAAAGACGTTCATACTGACGCTCTGGGCAAAGAGATACCCAAAGCCCGACCCAAGAATGCCGCCAAGCGCACCGAGGAGGCAGCCCTCGCCGAAGAACTCTGCAACAATGTGGCGGTTATCCGCACCGAGAGCCTTCTTGAGCCCGATCTCACGGCGGCGCTCCGTCACAATCGCCATCATCGTGGTTGAGACGCAGATCAGCGTCAATACAAGGACGACAATGGTCACGATGAGGACGAGTGCCTGCAGTTTTCCAAGCACGGTGCCCTCCGACTTCGCGATCTGCTTGACGAGCTGCGGCTCAACATTCGGCACCTGCTCATGAATTTTCGTCTCCGCGCGTGCCAGCTCATCCTGGCCCGCCACAACAGAGACCTGCGCAAGACTCAGCTCACCGGTGCGCCCCTTGATACGCTGCAGATCGGGCAGACTGACGAAGACGAAATTCTCCTCGTTGCCGCCCGTGCGTACGATGCCGGAGACGCGGTAGTCGCTCACAATCGAGCCCTCACCGCCCGAGACACTGATCGTATCCCCCGGATTCACGCGCAGTTTCGACGCGAACTCCGCGCCGAGCAGGATCTCCTTCTCCCCCGGCGTCGGCCACGCACCGCGCACCTGCCAGTAGGGGCTGACCTCCTGCAGGACATCAAAGTCCGTGCCGCCCGCCATGACGGTCTGATGATTGATGAGCAGGGTGTCGTAGAGGAACGGTGTAATGCCGACTACCTCATAGTCCGAGAGTGCCTTGCTGACCGCACTGACATCTTCCTCGTGAATCACGCCTGCATCCTTCCCCGGCAGGATGAGGAGGTTTGCCCCATAGGCACGGAACGCACGTCCCATCTGCTCCGGGACTTCCTTATATACGGTAATCATCCCCGAGATAATCGTCGCACCGACGGCGACGGCGAGGAGAGCGATCGCCATGCGTGCGCGGCGGCGCAGCAGAGAGTTGGCGACCATGATAAAAAACATTTTATAGCGACTCATCATTTATCACCTGCCATACAGAACCTCTGCCGGCTGCAGCGACAGCAGCATGCGAATCGCAGGCACGCTCCCGATGATCAGCACGAGCGACATCAAAACGGCAATAATCGGAATGACATACGGATTGACCGCAATGCCGGAACCGAAAACGTTCTCCCCAATGAGCTGGGCGAACCCAATTCCCACGACATAGCCAAGGATGCCGCCGAGAATGCCCGCGATAAAGATCTCCGCGAGGACAGAGAGAACGACGGCGAGATTGGTCGCGCCAAGCGCCTTCAAAAGGCCGATCTCACGGCTGCGCTCCATGATGTTTGCGCTGATGAGGTTGCTGACACCAAGGCTCGAGGAGAGCAGGGACAGCACCGTGATCAGCAGCATAAGGAGCTGCGTCTTGTCAAGGATCTTCCCCTCGGACTCCGCGATCTGACGCACGGGGTGCGCCGCCGCGTTGTGCATGACCTCCTCGATCTGATAGGCAATCGATCCGACGTAGCTCGTGCAGTACCAGATATCATACTCCGCCTGCGAGAGCGACTTCGGATTCTCCGCCGCCCTGCGGGCAAGATCATTCTCCGGTGTCGTCATTGCACTGACCTCCACCTGATCGATCTTGCCCTGTACGCCTGCGAGTTCCTGCGCGAGCGCGAGCGAACCGACCAGCTGGTTCTCCTCATCACCGCCGCCCGAGACCGTGCCCGTGACGTGCAGCTCGCCCTGCGTGCCGTCCGGCTTCTGATAGGTGAGCGTACTTCCGGCGGAGACGCCGAGCTTCTGTGCGAGCTTCGTTCCGACGAGCACTTCATCTGTGTGCGTGTCGTCCGCCCAGTCGCCGTCCACCTGCCACCACGACTTCATGAATTTCACGCCCGTCGTGTAGAGCC